>NZ_SMMH01000010.1 GCF_004634215.1 Deinococcus fonticola
CAGCGATGCGTAAATTAGCCCAGCAGATTTATGGGGTCTGGTCATCCCGTCGACCTTACAACGCCACCCACGGACTTCCTTCACTGGAATCTTTTACCGCTTGACTTTCAAGACGGAATCTCCGCTCTTCCTCATGAGTCCAGCCCATGAGTCCAGCACTGAGGAGCCAGCCGCCTGTTGATACTGAACCCAACCTGAACGTTCACTCACGCGCAAGGCCGCCGGGCAGCACACGCTGAGGTATGACTGACGACCGCGACAAGATCATCCCGGTAGACCCCACGCTGTCCGCCCGCCAGCCCGAAACTCGGGATGAACCCGTCCAGGCCGAACAGGGGCCGCCCCCCGCCGATTACGCCGAACGGCCCGCTTCCGGGGCGCCGCTGCCGAACGGGGAAAGGCTCTCCGGCAGTCAGGTCACCGACCTGCTGGGCACCGAAGAGGCCGATACGGTCAATGGCACCAACCGGGCCTTGCAGGAAGCGGGGGGCCTCGATCCGGACGCCAGCCAGAACTGAATACCCCACCTCCAGACGCCGGGCTGCCCCCTGGCGTCCTTACACTGTCAGGTGTGCAAAGCCTCACTGAACTGCGCCAGGTGTGCGCGGCCCTTCCCCACTCGCAGGAAACTTTTCCCTTCGACCTGACCACCCTGGTGTTCAAAGTGACCGGCAAAATGTACGCCCTGACCAGCCTCGACGCCCAGCACCCCAGCGTCAGCCTGAAAGTCAAGCCGGACGACGGCGAGGAACTCCGAAGGGCCTTCAGTGCCATCACGCCCGGCTACCACCTGAACAAACGCCACTGGATCACCGTGCCGCTGGACGGCAGCGTGCCGGACGCCCTGCTGCGCGAGCTGGTTCAGGGCAGTTACGCGCTGGTGGTGCGCGGCCTGACCCGCGCCGCGCGCAAGGAGCTGAATCTATGAAAGGAGTTGGGCCTATGAAAGTGATCCTGGGAGCGGGTGAGCAGCGCTGGGACGGCTGGTTTCCCACCCAGCAGGCCGAACTGGACTTGACCCGTCCGGCCTCGTTCGCCGCGTACTTCGGTGACTCGCGGGCCGACGCGATCCTATGCGAGCACGTCTGGGAGCACCTGCACAGGCACGAAGCTGTCGCAGCGGCGAAACTCGTGTTCGACTTCCTGAAGCCCGGTGGTTTCCTGCGTGTCGCCGTGCCGGACGGCCACCACCCGGATCCGGCTTACCTGGCGCTGGTGGCCGTCCACGGGCCGGGGCCAGCCGCCGACCATCAGGTGCTGTATACCCTGGACACCTTCACCGCCGTGTTCGAGCAGGCCGGTTTCACGGTGCGCCCCCTGGAATGGTGGGACGCCGACCATCACTTTCACCATACCGACTGGAACCCCGAGGACGCGCCCGTTTATCGCTCAAGCCGCCTGGATCACCGCAACGCCGCCTGGCGCGAGGGACATGCCCCGCCCGGCTTCACCAGCCTGATTCTGAACGCACTGAAACCGGCCTGATAAGCGTCCCGTTTGTTTCGTTCTCCCTCCGGCAGAGCACCGGAGGGTTCACTTCACGTCCGGGACGCTTTTTCTTCCTGCTCCCGTTGGTCGGATTGAACAGTTCTTCTATAACTGTTCAACCGGAATCCTTAGGGGCCAGCTGCCACAGTGCATGCCATAGTGCAGGGCGTGACTGCTCAGACCGCGCCCATTGTCCTGGACACCATTCGCCAGCGCCGCACCATCGACCTCCTGAAACTGAAGCCGGATCCGGTGCCGCAGGATGTGCTGGAAGCCATTCTGACCGCCGGAACGTGGGCGCCCACCCACGGGAAACATCAGCCCTGGCGGTTCACGGTGTTCACGGGCGAGGGCCGCCGCAAACTGGCCGACCTGTTCGCCCGCGCCTACGCGGCCAGCAGCGCCAAGGATGCCGGCAGCCCGGACGCGCAGGAAAATCAGCGCGTGCGCGTCATGCGGGCGCCCGTGTGGATCAGCCTGGAGCTGCACGTGCCCCAGCCGCCCCGCTTTCCGCAGTGGGAGGAGGAACACGCCCTGGCCGCCGCCGCGCAGAACATGCTGCTGGCCGCCACCGCCTTTGGCCTGGCCAGCAAGTGGGTTTCCGGCGTGGCCATGATCAGCCCGCTGACCGCCCACGAACTGGGGGCACCGGAACTGCGCGGCTTCATTTTCCTGGGGTACGCCGCCGAGCAGCCCAAGGACAGCACCCGCACCCCGCTGGAAGAAAAAGTCGTGTGGGTCAGGGACTAAAGATCAGGGTCACTGCGGGGTAAGGCCTGTTTCTACAGGTTCTCCTTGAAGAATTGCACGCTGCGGCGCAGGGCCAGGCCCAGGTTGCCGCTGAGGTTGTGGTTGTCGCCCTCGTACCGGAAGGCCGTGAAGGGCTGCTGCGCGGCCCGCAGGTCGCTGGCCAGGTCGACCTGAAAGCTGTACGGAACGTCCTTGTCGGCAGTGCCGTGGTGCAGTTGCAGCGGGCGGCCCCGGAGGTCTTGCAGGTAGGCGTTGGGGCTGAGCAGGCGCAGGTAACGCCGGTTCAGGCTGTCCAGCGTGGGTTTTTCCTCGCCGCCGGGGGGGCGCCAGTCGGTCGCCAGCACGTCGTAACTGGCGATCACGCCAGCCCACAGCGACGCGGCTTTCAGGTCCGGGTCGACCAGCATGGCCCGCAGGCTCAGTTGCCCGCCCATGCTGTGCCCCCACAGGCCCAGCCTTCTGGCGTTGACGCGCGGGTCTTTTTTGAGACTGGCTGCCGCGTTCAGCACGTCGACCGTGTAGCCGGGGTCGTTGTACCCGCCGCCCGCGCTGCCCTCACTGTCGCCGTGGCCCCGGTAATCACTTTTCAGCGTGACGAAGCCGTTGCGTGCAAAGGCGTCCTGGTACGCCACATACCGCTCGGTGGTGCGGTACTCGTCAGGCGGAATGTACCCGTGGTTGAACACGATAGCGGGCCAGCCCCCTTTCGGCGCGGGGCCGTCCGGCACGGTCAGCAGCCCGTAAATCTTCAGCCCATCCGACTGGTACGACACCACGTAGCGAGCATAATTCGCGCCCCGGTTCAGTGTCCTGATTTTGGTCAGGGCGCTGCCGGGGTACTCACGCGCCCGCAACGCCTGAAGGCTGATGGGTTGCTGCGCCACGAAGGTCTTCAGGGCCGCGTCGGTGACGTTGCCGAAAGGATCGGTGCGAATCACGTTGCCCGGATCGCTTTGCACGGGCGTTTGTGGAACAGGCGTTTGCGGAGTGGGCGCACCCGGTTCGCTGGCCGGCGCAGCGCTTTGCCAGGGCACCTCGAAGGGCAGGCGCTGGGGCTGCGTGAAGGCCACGTACCCGGCCCCGCCGATCAGCAGCAGCAGGGCGAGGTTCACCACTCCCCTCACAGGCGCTCCTTGAAAAACGCCACCGAGCGGTTCAGCGCCACGGACAGGTTGCGGCTGAGGTTGTGGTCGTCGCCGGGGTACACGTAACTCTGCACGCTTTTCCCGGCGGCTTTCACCTGCCCCGAGAGGGCCGTGTGAAAGGCCACCGGCACCTCGGCGTCCGCCGTACCGATGTGCAGTTGCAGGGGGCCGCCCAGGTCTTTCAGAAAGTGGTTGGCGCTCAGGGAATTCCAGAAACCCGGGTTCGCCTCTGGCGTGCCGTACTGCGCCACGGCCTGCTTGCGCAGGTTCAGGACGCGCCGCGGAATGCTGCTGGGCGCGCGGTTATGCCACTGGGTCATCATCTGGTTGTAGTCACCGACCACCCCGGCCCAGATCACCCCGACCTTGATGCGGCGGTCGATGACCATGCTGCGCAGGGTGATAAACCCCCCCATGCTGTGGCCCCACATGCCGATGCGCTCGGCGTTCACGCGCTGATCCTGCCGCAGACTGCCCAGGGCGTTCAGAACGTCGGTGGTATAGCCGGGCGTGTAATAAGCGCCCAGTGCCTCACCCTGACTGCTCCCATGGCCCCGGTAATCACTTTTGAGCGTAATGAAGCCGTTGCGCGCAAAAGCGTCCTGGTACGCCACATATTTCTCGGTGGTGCGGTAGACATTGGGCGGAATGTACCCGTGGTTAAACACGATAGCGGGCCAGCCCCCTTTCGGCGCGGGGCCGTTCGGCACGGTCAGCAGGCCGTAAATCTTCAGCCCGTCGGACTGGTACGACACCACGTAACGCCGGTAATTGCTTCCGGCCCGCAGGGTCTGCTCGACCTTCAGGGCGCTGCCGGGGTACTTTTTCGTGCGGGCGGCGGCAATGCTCATGTCGGCAGCGTCCACTTTTGCCAGCGTGGCGGCCGACTGCGCCGGGGCCATCCCGAGAGAACCGAGCAGCAAAGCAGCAAGGAGACGCTTCATGCCGCCACTGTAAGGAATGCGCTGCGGACTGAAGGAAGTGGAAGGCACGCTGGGCCTTATGGCGGCCCTTAGCGTCGCTTCAGCAAAACGGCATAAAAAAAAGTGTTTCTGGAACCCGCCGCAGCTTTCAGCTGAACTCAGGGCAACGTTTGAGGGCTCGGCAGACTGATATCCCGGGATTTCAGTGAAGGCTATGGCCCACTGAAAAAGAATCCGTCAGGCTACGGCCATGCCGCACGAACAACTGGATATGCAGCGCCTGACTGGCGCCTCCGCCGCCCGCGCCTTGAAGGAAAACTTCGGTTTCCTGGGCCTGTTCGTCCACCCCCGCTCACCCAGCGAGGTGGCCGGGAAGGCAGGCATGCCGCCCAACCTGGCGCACCACCACGCCCGCAAACTGGCCGACCTGGGCCTGCTGTTTCAGCAGCGCCGCGAGGGCCGGCGGGTGTACTACCAGCTGGTCGCCCGCGAGTTCCGGGTGCCGTGGGCCGTGGTGCCGCCCGTTGACGAAACCGCCGGGGAACTCGGCAGCATTGGGCGCCTGAGCGCCGCTTTCAGGGAAGCCTATGAAAAGTCGTGGCTGGCCGCGGGAGAAACCGCCGAGTATGTCGCGGGGTTCAGCGACGTGGCCACCCCCAGCCTTTCGCCAGAGGAAGTTCTTGACCCCCCGGCGCAGCCCATGCCGACGCACTTCGACGCCCTGACCCTGCGCCTCCCCCCGGAGCGTTACCGCCAGCTGGCCCGCGACCTCAGCCGTCTGCTGGACGAAGCCATGCAGGAGGGCCTCAAAGAGCAGGGGCACGTCTGCACGCTGGCGGTGCTGGCCTTCGAGGGATCGGCGGAACAGGCTTCAGAGGCCCAGGGGGAGGGCCGGGTGTCCAGGCAGGTCAGCAGTTTCCTGGGGGCGAAAGGGGAAGCGCAGGGGGCCGGCGCTCCTGCCCCGTGACGGGCAAGGAAAGGGGCACTTCTCCGGCCGGCACGGCCCGGCTTGTGCCAGCATGGGCCGCAGAGGAGTAACCCCATGACCGATCCACCCAACACCATTCACCTTCCCGAGCTGGCGCTGGTGGCGCTGGTAGGGGCCTCGTCGGCCGGTAAAAGCACCTTCGCGGCGCGGCACTTCCGGCCCAGCGAGGTGCTCAGCAGCGACACCTTCCGGGCGCTGGTCAGCGACGACGAGAACAGCCTGGAGGCCACCGCCGACGCCTTCGAGAGCCTGTTCTTCGTGGCGGGCAAGCGGCTGGCGCGCGGCAGGCTGACGGTGGTGGACGCCACCTCGGTCAGGCCGGACGACCGCCGCCGGCTGGTGGATTTAGCGCGGCGGCACGACGTTCTGCCAGTGGCCGTGGTACTGGACTTGCCGAGAAATGTGCTGGAGGAACGGCACGCGGCCCGCCCGGATCGGAATTTCGACCCGGCGGTGATCGGGCGGCAGATCGCAGAGTTGCGCCGCACCCTGCGCGGCCTGCCCAAGGAGGGCTTCCGGCACGTCTGGGTGCTGCGCAGCCCGCAGGAGGTCGAGGCCGCGCGGGTCGAGCGGGTGCCGCTGCACACCAACAAAAAGCACCTGCACGGCCCGTTCGATTTCATCGGGGACGTTCACGGTTGCCTGAACGAATTGCAGGAACTGCTGGTGAAGCTGGGTTACACCGTCAATGGCCTGGAGGTCACGCCCCCGCCGGACCGCACGGCGGTGTTCGTGGGCGACCTGGTCGACCGGGGGCCGGACAGCGCCGGGGTACTGCGCCTGGTCATGAATATGGTGAAGTCGGGCGCGGCGCTGGCCGTGCCGGGCAACCACGACGAGAAACTCAAGCGCGCCCTGGACGGCAAGGCGGTCAAGGCGCTGCACGGGCTGGACGTGACCCTGGCACAACTGGAGGCCGCTGGCAGCGATTTTAAAACAGAAGTGCGCGACTTTCTGGAGCGGCTGGTGAGTCACCTGGTGCTGGACGACGGCCAGGTCGTGGTGGCGCACGCGGGCCTGCCGGAGCATTACCAGGGGCGCAGCAGTGGCCGCGTGCGCAGTTTCGCGCTGTACGGCGACGTGGACGGCAGCCAGGACGAACTGGGCCTGCCGGTGCGGCGCGACTGGGCCGCCGCGTACCGGGGCGCGGCGCGGGTGGTGTACGGGCACACGCCGGTGGCGCGGGCCAGCTGGGTCAACAAGACCATCGACATCGACACCGGCTGCGCCTTCGGCGGGTCGCTGACGGCGCTGCGGTATCCGGAGCTGGAACTGGTCAGTGTGGCCGCCCACGCGCAGTATGCTGTGCCGGCCCGCCCGCTGCCGGGCGAGGCCGACCCCCAGCCGGAGCGCGGGTTCGATCTGGCGGACTTCCTGCAACCCGGCCGGGTAGACACGCGCACGCACGGCGGCATTCTGCTGAAGGCTGGCGAACGGGCCGCGGCGGTCGAGACCTTCAGCCGCTTCGGCGTCGATCCGCGCTGGTGCCCCTACCTGCCGCCCACCATGAGCCCGGTGGAAACCAGCACACTGGACGGCTTTCTGGAGCACCCCCAGGAGGCTTTTGCGTACTACCGCGCCCAGGGCATAACGCAGGTGATCTGCGAGGAGAAGCACATGGGCAGCCGCGCCCTGCTGGTGCTGACCCGGAACGAAGACGCAGCCAGCACGCGCTTCGGCGTTCCAGGCAGCAGCGGCTGCATCTACACCCGCACCGGGCGGCCCTTTTTCAACGCCGAGTGGGAGGCGGTCATTCTGGAACGCGCCCGCGCCGCCGTCACGAAAGCGGGCCTGTGGGACGCCCTGAACAGCGACTGGCTGCTGCTGGACGCCGAAATTCTGCCCTGGAGCCTGAAGGCCGGGGAACTGATCCGGGCGCAGTACGCCGCGGTGGGGGCCGCCGGAAATGCCGCTTTGCCCGCCGCGGTGCAGGTGCTGGAAACGGCGGCAGAGCGCGGTGTGCCGGTCCGTGACCGGCTGGAGCGCACGCGCGAGCGCCTGGGTGACCTGCAAGCGTACCGCGACGCCTACCGCGCCTATCTGCGCCGGGTCGAGGGGCCAGACGACGTGAAGATCATGCCGTTTCACCTGCTGGCCAGTGAGGGCGCCGTTCATACGGACAGGGATCACCTGTGGCACCTGAATACCCTGGGCAGCCTGGCGGCGGCGGACGGCACGCTGTTCGGCCAGACCGCGCACCGCGCCGTGACCCTGGGCAGTCCCGACGAACAGGCCGCCACCGACTGGTGGCTTGACCTGACCGCGCGCGGCGGCGAGGGCATGGTGGTCAAACCCCTGGCCTTCCTGAGCGCTGAGCCGCGCAGCCTGCAACCCGCCGTGAAGGTGCGCGGGCGCGAGTACCTGCGCATCATCTACGGCCCGGAGTACACCCGCCCCGAGCACCTGACGCGCCTGCGGGCCAGAGCACTGGGCGCCAAACGCGCCCGCGCCCTGCGCGAGTTTCACCTGGGGCTGGAGGGCCTGCACCGATTCGTGGAGCAGGCCGGCCTGGCCCGCGTCCACGAGTGCGTGCTGGGCGTCCTGGCGCTGGAGGCTGACCCCGGAGACGCGCGGCTGTAACGCTGGGGCCTTACTCGCACGCATATCCAGGCGTGGGCCAAAGACAGCGCGACAGTGGAACGGTCACGGCTGACCCGCACTCCATAAGAGCTATCAGCGAAGTGATCAGCCGCTCATTTGTTTCGTTCTCCGCGCAGAACAACACCGGAGGGCGCATTCCACCTCCGGAACTCTTTCACGCTCCCGTCAGTCGTCCCATCCCAGTCAGTCCATCAATGAGGCGCTTGCGGCCCGCCCCTGGTCAGGATTTACAGTAGGCCATGCCGACTCGCGTTCTCCTCTTCAATGCCGATGGCAACGACACCGAGTTGCCGTTCACCGCAGCGGCGCTGCAAAAACCGGGCGGGCGGCAACTGCTGTGGGTGGATCTGGAAGGCGAGGTGCCGGAGAACCTGGCCGACACGCTGGTCGCGCTGGAACTGGACGCTTCCTCGCTAGGCCGCCTGGCCCGTCCGCCCGCCGGTCACCCTTACCTGACCCACTCCGGCGCGTACCTGACCCTGGGCGTGAAGGCCGCCCAGAACGCGCGGACGTTCATTCCGTTGACGGTGGTGGCCGGTGAGAACTTCGTGGTAACGGCGCACCCGCAGGGCATCGGCCCGCTCTCGACCTTCATGGGGGAAATGCAGGGGGACACGCAGCTGGGGCAACTCGACTCGGCGGCGTTCGTGTCGGTGCTGCTCTCGCGCGTGCTGGAAAGTTACTTCACGGCCATGAACGGCCTGGAAGACCAGACCGATCACCTCGACGAGCGCCTGCTGCGCCCGGATCCGCCCGAAGACCCGCTGGAGGAACTGGTGGACTTGCGCCGTCAGGCGGGCGATCTGCGGCGCGAACTGGCCCGTCACCGCCCGGTGTTCATGCACCTGGCCGGCGCGGACTTCGTGGTGTACGCCGGCGACCAGCACGAGGCGCAGTTCGGGCGGCTGCTCACGCAGTTCGAGCACACCCTGGAAAGTGCCCTGCACACCCGCGACATGGTGGTGGAATCCTTCGACCTGTACATGGCCCGCCTGGGGCAGCGCACCAACGACATCATGCGCGTGCTGACCATCGTGACCCTCACGCTGGGCATTCTGGCCGCCGTGGCCGGCCTGATGGGCATGAACTTCCAGGCGGACCTGTTCAAGACCGGCAACGCCGGCTTCCGTGACGTGCTGATCGGCTCGGCCCTCCTGATCGTGGTGATCCTGGTGATCAGTCGGCGACGCAAATGGCTGTAAACAGGTGGCTGAAAGCAGTGACAGGGCAAAGTCCGATCCCCTGGTGGCGCCATGCCGCCG
This sequence comes from Deinococcus fonticola, assembly GCF_004634215.1. NCBI lineage: Bacteria > Thermotogati > Deinococcota > Deinococci > Deinococcales > Deinococcaceae > Deinococcus > Deinococcus fonticola. The sequence continues at coordinate 9,158 of NZ_SMMH01000010.1, forward strand.
AACGGCTGGGCGTGAATCTGTCGAGGTTGTTCATCCCTGGGTAACGGCTGGGTGGGCCTGCGGGCTTAGAGTGGGCGCAACTCGAAATCCTGCATTCACGGAGGTTGCCCCATGAAAACGCCGCTGACTCCTCTTGATCTGGTTCGCCGTGGCCTGAAACTCTACCCGAACAACGTGGCGGTCACCGAGCCGGGCGGCCCGCAGTTCACTTACCGCGAGTGGGCGCGGCGCGTTTACCAGCTCGCGCGGGCGGTGCAGGCCGCCGGGTATGCGGGGCGGCACGTGGCGGTGCTGGCCCCGAACACCCACGGGGGCTTACTCACCTACTCCGCGGTGCCGTGGGCGGGCAGCGTGCTGGTTCCGCTGAACACCCGCCTGACCCCGGAGGAATACGACTTTCAGCTCAGGCACGCCGAGGTGAAACTGCTGCTGGTGGACGAAAGCCTGCATGACAGGGTGGCGAAGGTCGCGGGCGACCAGGGCATCGAGGTGTGGGTGATGGGCGCGGCGAACGGCGCGGGGAAGGATTTTGAAGCGAGACTGGCAGCCCAGAACGACTCTCCCCTGCCCCCAGCCGTGCAGGACGAGGACGACACCATCACCATCAACTTCACGAGCGGCACCACCTCGGACCCGAAAGGCGTGATGCTGACGCACCGCAACTGCCTGCTGAACGCCATCGAAACGCTGTACTACTTCAAGGTCGATCAGGACAGCGTGTACCTGCACACCCTGCCGGATTTTCACGCGAACGGCTGGGGCGGGGTGTGGAGTCCGTTCGGGGTGGGGGCCACCCACGTGTGCCTGCCTGCCGTGCAGGCCGACGCCGCTTACGACGCCATCGAGGAGTACGGCGTGACCCACCTGAGCGCCGCGCCCACGGTGCTATCCATGCTGACCGACCCCGCCTGCGCCAGAAAAGTCACCCGCGAAATTCGCGTCGCTACCGCCGGCAGCCCGCCGCACGCCCGCACCATCGCCGACATGAACAACCTGGGCTTTCACGTCATTCAGGTGTATGGCCTGACCGAAGTCAGCCCCCTGATCACCATTGCAGAACTGTCCGCCGATCAGGAGGCGCTACCCATCGAACGCCGCGCCCCCTTGATCGCCAAGCAGGGCTTCGAGATGCTGCTGGCCGGCGAGGTCGAGGTCATGGACGAGCACCTGAGTTCCATCCCGCACGACGGCGAAACGCTGGGCGAAATCATGGTGCGCGGCAACCTGGTGCTCAAGGGCTACTACCGCAACCCCGAAGCTACCGAGAAAGCCATGCATGGCGGCTGGTTCCACACCGGGGACGTGGCGGTGGTTCACCCGGACGGGCGCATTGAAATCCGTGACCGCAACAAGGACGTGATCATCTCGGGCGGCGAGAACATCAGCAGCGTGGAAGTCGAGGGCGTGCTGTACGCCCACCCGGCCGTGCGCGAGGCGGTGGTGGTCGCCATGCCCGACGCGAAATGGGGCGAAGTGCCGTGCGCCTTTATCGCTCTGCACGCGGGCCAGAGAGCCACACCCGAGGAACTCACGCAGCACGTCCGCGCGCACCTGGCCGGATTCAAGACCCCCAAGCACTACGAGTTCCGCGACGATCTGCCCAAGACCGCCAGCGGCAAATTCCAGAAATTCATCCTGCGGGCCGAACTGTGGCACGGCAAGGCGCGGGGCGTGAACTGAGACCAACTCGGGTTGAATCATCGCCCACCGTTCCCCTCCCCCGGCCACACCCGCTGGGGGCATCGGTGCGTTTTCTGTCAGGAAAAACCCGCTACACTAAATGAAGACTTATGGTCAGCGGCGACTTACAGGTGTTTCCCCTTCTTCCCGTGATGCAGATGCTTCTCAGCAGCGGACGCAGCGGCGAATTCACCGTGGATCACCCCCGCGGCGGCACCCTGTGGTTCGAGCATGGCGAACTGACGCACGCCCGCAGCGGCCAGCTGAAAGGCGAAGCGGCACTGCAACTGATGTGCAGCCTCGATCAGGGCACCTTCACCTTCGAGGCCGACCGACTGCCCCCGGAACGCACCCTGAACCTCAAGCAGGACATGGCGCTGCGCCGCATGCTGATTGACAACGAGAGCTGGGCGCAGCTCATGCGGATTTTCCCCGACTGGAGCCGCACCCTGCGCTTCACGCCCCGCTGGACGCCGCAGCAACCCGTCACGCACCCGCAGTACCTGGCCCTCACCCTGGTGGGGCAGGGGCATAACCTCCGCCAGATGATCGACCGCAGCGAACTGCCACCCCGCGTGCTGCTGGACATGCTGCGCCCCTTCGTGGCGAACGGCCTGATCGAAGTGGCCTAGCCGCTCAGGCGCTCAGCTGCACAACGCCTGCATGTCAGCCAGTTAAGTACACTGCGTTTCGATTCTAGAGAAATCGCGCGAAGCGCGTGGCAGAAAAGTGCTGTGAACTGGGAATGGAGAGTTTCCGGCGCTTTCCCGGAAAGTCGCAATGTTAAGTTCTCAGCACTTAAATTCGACGGCCGTTTGCGAGTGTGTTCCCGACAGGCCAAAAATTCCCTTGCCGGATTCCGGTAGCGTGCCGCGCGGTTTGCCTGGAGAATGCACGGCATGACCCTTGACCGCCAGACCATGCTGAGCCGGATGCTGGCGGCGGACGCGGCGTTTGATGGGCGCTTCATTACCGGCGTGATGAGCACCGGGATCTACTGTTTGCCGTCGTGCCGGGCGCGGAAACCCAAACCAGAGAATGTGGTGTTCTATGCGGGGCCGCCCGAGGCGCGGCAGGCGGGGCTCCGTCCATGCCGGCGCTGCTGCCCGGACGCCTTTTACGGTGGGGGTGGAGTTCAGGAAACGCAAATTGAGGCGCTCCATACCCTGCCGGCAGGAGAGTTGCGGGATGTGCCGGGCCTGGCGCGGGTGGCGGGCGTCAGTGTGCGCTCACTTCATTCGCTGCTGCTCGAGCAGTTGGGGTGCTCCCCGGCGGATTACCTGAATCGCCGCCGCGTGCAGCAGGCCCAGGAGGAACTGCTGTCTTCTGATGCCAGCGCTGCTCAGATCGCCTTCGGGGCGGGCTTTCAGAACCTGTCCACCTTTGGAGCGCAATTTCGCCGCCTGACCGGGCTGTCCCCGTCGGCTTTCCGGGCTTTGCCGGGCAGCACGGGCTTTCAGCTGGGTTTGCCGGCCCATTACCCAGCCGCGGCCATGCTGCTTGACCTGGGCCGGAATCGCCTGGGCACCACCGGACAGGTGAACGGCAACACGTACCGCATGGGCCTGAATCTGCCTTCCGGGGCGCAGGTGGTGGAGTTGAGGTTTAGCGGACAGCAGGTCAAGGTGAACTGTCAGCGGCCTCTTAGCGTGGCGGACGCGCCGGCCCTGCACCGCATCCTCTGGCGGGTGCTGGGACTTCACGCTCAACCCGTGAAATTGGGGACGTTCGCGGCAGCTTCCCCGCTTCGCCGGGTGGTGGAGGCCGCGCCGGGGCTGCGGGTGCCGCTCTCGCCCACGCCTTTCGACGCGCTGGTGTGGGCGGTGCTGGGCCAGCAGGTGACCTTCACGTTCGCCTGCACGCTGCGTCAGCGCCTGTGCCAGCGCTTGAACACGGCGCTGGACGCGAACCTGTACGCACCGCCCACGCCCGCCCAGGTGTTGACGCTCAGCGCAGACGATCTCACCCGGTTGGGCTTAACCCGCCGCCGCGCCGAAACCCTGCTGCGGGTGGCGCAGCTGACGCACTCCGGCGAGTTGGACTTCGGCCCCGACATCCCGTTTTCCCGCATTTCAAGGCAGCTCAGCGCCCTTCCCGGCGTCGGCGTATGGACGACCCAGTACGCCCTGCTGCGCGGGTTCGGTGCGCCGGACGCCGTTCCGGTGGGTGACACGGCCCTGGCGACGGCCCTTCAGGACGTGTTTCAACTCCCCCACCGCCCCAGTGCGCCGGAAGTCACCGATCTGATGAAACCCTTCGCCCCCCACCGCAGCCTGGCGACGTTCCACCTGTGGCAGCACTTCGCCCGCTTGCAAAGGGCCAGCCAGCAGCATTCAACCGCCCAATACGAACTCCGATTGAATCGCCCATTCAGGGCGATGAAATCCGACCGGCCTTGCAAAGCTGCGCAGCAGAGGGAGTGGGAGCGAAACGGGTTCCGGGCGTGGAATCCACCATCCGGCGTTTTTCCGGATGATGGATGAAACAGACGGAATCCGTAGAAATCAGATCGTCCAATCACAGAGAACCATTGGCGCACGCCCTGACCCACGCCAGGCAAACCGTAACGCCTTCAAGGAGAGAACACATGACCCAGACCGACCTTTTCCGCCACCTGCACACGGCTGGTTTCCTTTTGCCCAACGCCTGGGACGCCGCGAGCGCCCGGTTGTTCGAGGCGGCGGGTTTCCCGGCAGTGGGAACGACGAGTGCAGGCATCTCTTATGCGCGGGGTCGGCAGGACGGGCAGTCGCTCAGCCGGGCGGACATGCTGCGGGAGGTGCAGGCCATCGTGACGTCGGTGGGCGTGCCGGTAAACGCGGATATCGAGGCCGGGTACGGCGACGCGCCCGACGGAGTAGCGCAGACGGTGAGGGAATTTGCGGCACTGGGCGTGGCAGGCGTGAATCTGGAGGACGCCACCGGACGCCCGGCCTCCCCCCTGTACCCTCTGGAAGATCAGCTGCGGCGCGTGTCAGCAGCGCGGGCAGCGGCGCCGGACATCTTCCTGAACATTCGCACGGACACCTTCATCACGGGATTCGGGCGGGATGACGAGGAGCGATTGACCGAGACCATCCGGCGCGGGCAGGCGTACCTGGAAGCGGGAGCAGACGGCGTTTTCGTGCCGCTGGCGGTGGACGCCGCCACGATTGGTACGCTGGCACGTGAGCTGGCCGGGCCGCTGAACGTGATGGCGTTCCCCGGTGCGCCCAGCGTCCCCAAGCTGCTGGCAGCCGGCGCGAAGCGTGTCAGCGTCGGTCAGAGTGTGATGCTGGCCGTGATGGGTTTCACCGCCCGCATGGCGCAAGAACTCCGCGAAACAGGGACGTATGACGCGATGGGCACGAATTTCTATGGCTTTGGCGAGGCCGAAAGGTTATTCGCCCGGTCTTAAAAAATTTGTAGATTTACGTGAATAGCGTTACGATTGAGTATGCCTATCCCAGATCCCGCGCAGCTTCCCGCTGCCTACGCCGAGGCCGTCTATGCCAGGAACGTCGAGGCTTTCCTGGCGCTCTATGCCGAGAACATCCGCATATTCGACGCCTGGGAAAGCTGGCAGGCGGCCGGCAAAGAAGCGCTGCGTCACTCGACCACCGAGTGGTTCGGCTCACTGGGCGACGAGAAAGTGGTCGTCACCTGCCAGGACATCCAGGTCGTGAGCAGCGACACCCTCGCCACCCTTCACGCCCTGATCGAGTACAGGGCCGTGTCTGCCGACGGGCAGGACTTGCGCGCCATGCAGGAGCGCGTGACATGGGTGATGGAACGCACGACCGCCGGGTGGGTGGTCACGCACCAGCACACGTCGCTGCCCGCCAGCCTCCAGACGGGAAAAGTCATGAAATTTGCTCCTGACTCCGCCATCTGACGCATTGCCAAGCCGCCCCGCCCGGATTTACACTGTGCGGGCAGTGACCGGGAAGAGTACCCGGACAAGCGCCTTCTCAGAGAGTTCAGGTCGTGGCTGAGAGCCTGAGCGAAAGCGCCCCGGAGAACGTCACCCGTGAGCAAGACGGAAGAAAGGCCAGCGAGAAAAGGCAGAGTAGACCCGTCCGGGAGCGCCCGTTACAGCGCGTCAAGAGCGCCAGGGCATCCAGCCCCGGAACAGCGGTGGTACCACGGGAACGTCCATCTCGTCCGCTTAGAGCAGCCCTGCTCGGCGGGCGTTTTTCTATTCACAGGAGTGGACGTATGCCACCAGTCACCCCACAAACCCAGCTTCTTTCCCAGGCCGAAGCCCGCGCCCTGGCGCAGCAGGAAGGCTGGCCTGAAAAGGTGCTGGCCTACATCACCCGCCGGCCTGATGAACTGCTGGTCTTTGAACACACCGCCGAATACCCCGAGGCCGGCATTCAGATGCCGGCCGGCGGTGTGGACGCGGCAGAAACCCCGGAACAGGCCGTGCTGCGCGAGGTCTACGAGGAAACGGGCCTGCGTCTGAGTCACCCGCTTGACCTGGGTTCGCAGCTCTGGACGACGCCTGCACCGTCCAGAATTCGCCATTTCTACTGGCTGACCGCGCCACAGGACACGCCGGACACCTGGTCGCACGTCGTCTCGGACGGCCAGGACGATAAAGGCATGACTTTCCTGTTTCGTTTCGCCCCCTTAAGCGACCCGCAGCTTATTCCCGGTTACGGCTTCGAGTCCGCGCTGCCTGCATTGCAGAAGCTTCAGCAGCGCGACCCTTCAGACACAACACTTTAAAAGGAGTTCCCCGCATGACTGACCCCGCATCCACGACCCTGGCCCCGCAGTTCGACCCCACCGCCATCGAGCCGAAGTGGGCGCAGAAGTGGCGTTCCGAGCCGTTCCGGGCTGACGCCAGCAGCAGCAAGGAACCCTTTACCATCGTGATTCCGCCGCCCAACGTGACCGGGAACCTGCACCTGGGGCACGCGCTGGACAACACCCTGATCGATACGCTGATTCGCTACAAGCGCATGGCGGGCTTCGAGGCGCTGTACCTGCCGGGGATGGACCACGCCGGCATTTCCACGCAGGTGGTCGTGGAGCGGCAACTGCGTGATCAGGGCGTGTCCCGCCATGACCTGGGGCGTGAGAAGTTTCTGGACAACGTGTGGGAGTGGAAGGCCGAGTCGGGCGGCATGATCCTCAATCAGCTTTCGCGCCTGGGCGTCAGCGCCGACTGGACGCGCGAGCGCTTCACCATGGACGAGGGTTTAAGCCGCGCGGTGCGGCACCAGTTCGTGAAGCTGTACGCGGGTGGCCTGGCCTACCGGGGCGAGCGCATGGTGAACTGGGACGTGGCGGCCCAGACGACGCTTTCCGAACTAGAAATCGACCGCGAGAACCGCAAGGTGAAGATGGTCACCCTCTCCTACAAACTGGAGGACGAGAACGCCGCCCCCAGCAACGGGGAGGCGGGTGAGATTCGCATTTCCACGGTGCGCCCGGAAACCATTTTTGCCGACCAGGCGATTGCGGTTCACCCCGAAGACCCTCGCTTCAGGCATGTGGTGGGCCACAAAGCCCGGATTCCCCTCACGGATCGCTGGATTCCCATTATCGCGGACGAGGCGGCGGACATGGAATTCGGCGTAGGGGCACTGAAAATCACGCCCGCGCACGACCCCACCGACTTCGAGGTGGGTGAGCGCCACGGCCTGCCGCGCCCCAGCGTGATCGACCTGGAAGGCAACCTGACCAGCGACGACCTGGTGCCCGCCGAGTTTCAGGGGCTGGAGCGCTTCGCCGCCCGCAAGGCCGTGATGAAGGCGCTCGCAGAGGCGGGCCTGAGCATCGAGGAAAAAGACCACGACGCGCCGCTGGCGATCAGTGAACGTACCAAAGTGCCGGTGGAGCCGATCATTTCCGAGCAGTGGTTCGTGAAGATGAAACCCTTCGCGGATCAGGTTCTGGAAGGCCTGGAGAAAGGCGACATCAAACTCACGCCCGAGCGTTACACGAAAGTAAACCGCGACTGGCTGGAGAACATCCGCGACTGGAACATCAGCCGGCAGCTGTGGTGGGGTCACCAGATTCCCGCCTGGTACGACGAACAGGGCAACACCTACGTCCCGGATCCGGAAAATCCCGACCTGGACTGCGACCTCGACCCCAGGTACGCGGGGCTGAACCTGCGCCGCGACCCGGACGTGTTCGACACCTGGTTTTCCAGCAACCTGTGGCCCTTCTCCACGCTGGGCTGGCCGGACACCGACGCCGAGGACTTCCGCAAGTTCTACCCGACGCAGGTGCTGGTAACCGGGTACGACATCCTGTTCTTCTGGGTGGCCCGCATGCAGATGGCCGGGTACGGCCTGACCGGGCAGGCGCCGTTTTCCACGGTGATGCTGCACGGCCTGTACCTGGACAGCAAGGGCCAGAAGATGTCCAAGAGCAAGGGCAACGGCCTCGACCCACTGGAACTGTTCGACCAGTACGGTGTGGACGCCAGCCGCTTCGCCTTCGCCTTCCTGAGCACCGGTGGGCAGGACATCAAGCACGACCCCCGCCGCTTCGAGCAGGGCCGCAACTTCGCCAACAAGCTATGGAACGCCACCCGCTTCGCGCTGATGCGTCTGGGCGAAGCCATTCCTAACCTCACGGGCGACGACGAACTGACGCAGTATGTGCGCAGCACCACCGTGAAACCCGAGGGAATCAGCATTCGCAGCGAGGATGCACTGGCGCAGGTGAAAGGCCGTGAAGACCTCACGCTGGCCGACCGCTGGATCATCTCGCGCCTGAACGCCGTGACCGCTGAAGCCAGCGCGCAACTCGACGCCTTCGACATCGGCGCGGCCATTCGCACGCTGTACTCCTTTACCTGGGATGAATTCTGCGACTGGTACATCGAGGCGGCCAAGCCCACATTGAGTAGCGGCAACCTGGGCACCCTGGTGACCCTCAAGGCCGTGCTGGAGCACATCCTGAAACTGCTGCACCCCTTCATGCCGTTCATTACCAGCGAGCTGTACGCCGCGCTGGGCCACCGCCGCCAGCTGGCCGTGCACCACTGCCCCCGGCCCGACGCGGCGCTGCACGACGCCGAAGCCACCCAGGCGTTTAATGCGCTGCGCTCGGCGGTGGACAGCGCCCGCAGCCTCAAGAGCGAACTGGGCCTCTCGCCGCAGGACAGGTTGAACGTCGCCGTGGAAGGCGAGCTGGCCGGGATCGTCACCGACAACGCCCGCGTGGTGGAAGGGATCGCCCGCGTGCAACTCGTTCCTGCACTGGAAGGCCGCACATTGAGCGCCGTCGAGCCGGGCGTGACCATCCTCGCCCCGCTGGAAGGCACGGTGGACATCGCCGACTGGCTGGGCAAGCAGAAAAAACGCCTGACCGAGTTCGACAAGCAGATCAAGCAGGCGCAGGGCAAACTGAGTAACGAGGGCTTCGTGGCCCGCGCCCCCGCCGAGGTCATCGAGGAAGAGCGGCGCCGCGTGGAGGATTTCGGCAAGCAGAAAGAGAGGCTGGAAGGCGTGCTGAAGCAGTTCGGCTAAGTTCCTGTCACAGAAAGGACACCCGACATGCCTTATTCCACTGAAATCCTTCCCCCCGAACTGGCCCACTTTGGCGACACGGCCCCGCACCTCCAGCCGCTTCCTGCTGTGGGGAAAGGTGTTCCCCCCGCCCTGACGCCCCGCGCCATCTGGCGGGCGTGGTTTGCCCTCAGAAAGGAACCGCTGCGCGTCACGGTGCGCCTGGCTTTCCCCGAGGTGCGCCCGACAGGCCCCGTTCATCTGGACGCCCTGCTGGGCGCGGCGGTGCTGCGGGCCGCCGATGCGCCGTGGCACTTTGCCGGACGGGAGGCCCGCGTCATTCCCCTGCCGCTCGATCTGCTGGCCGTGGTGGTGGTGGACAGCAGCAAAAACCGCCCCCGTCGCCCCTGCCTGCCCGTGTGGGCCAGTACGGAACTGCGGGAAGTGGAGCCGGGCGTGTGGGAAGGGCTGTGCATCGGACACGCCGACACGTTGCGAGAACTGCTGTCCTACCTGCATGAGATCGGCAAGGCTCCCTGCCGGGGCTGGCAGGTGGAACCCCTCGACAGGCCCCTGGAAACGGCCCGACAGGCCATCCGACAGGCCCGCCCCTTACCGGGCACCGCGCCCCACTTCACGCCCCCGTACTGGCATGACTGGACTGGTGCAGATCGGGCCGAATGAGGCAGAGTCAAGCATGATGAAATCCAAGACTGTCCGGGCGCTGGATCCATTCCTGCAAGACTCCACACTGAAACCCTTCTTCGTGGCCCGTCTGACCGACACCTACAGCACCAGCGAGGCGTCCGAGGTGGCCCGTAACCACCTGAGCCTGCACGCCCACCACGCCGCCCGTGCGCTGCGCGGCGTCAAGATGGGCAGAAATGAAGTCCTGGCCTTGCTGGATGTGGTGCGCCGTTGGTTCATCACCCCCGAATCGGCCCAGTATCTCGCGGTGGAAGTGGAGGATGCGCTGGAGGATGGACTGAGCGAGAAATGGGACATCGACGGCAAGGCCCTGGTGGGCAAGCTCTCCGACATGCACCCCTATGACCGGGCGGTGCTGGCCCTCACGCTCAAGGACGCCTGGGACGTGAAAGCAGCCCACGACAACGATCTGGAACGGACGGTGGTGGCTCTGGGGGTGACAGTCGGGCCTAGCAAGGCGGCAGAATACCTCAACGACGGTGAAAAGATTGACTTTGAGCCGAAGGACAACGCCTGAAGAAGCCAGGCCTGGCCATCGGCAGTACCGGCGTGGAAAAAGAAGCACTTCAGCAGGCCCTCCTTTGATCTGTCGCCCATCCTGTGAAAGAACCCCTCCAAACATAACGACGACACGCCCCGGCCTCTCCTTGAGCTTGCCGGGGCGTCCGTTGGAGCTATACCTACACGCTTTTAAAGCCCTCGAAGGGCTCCTTGCACGAGTCGCAGACGTAGAGCCGCTTGCACAGGGTGCTGCCGAAGCTGGCGGTCATGCAGACGTTCAGGCTGCCGCAGCGGGGGCAGCGGGTGGGTTCAGCTTCCAGCGTGATGAGCTGCTCGCCGGCAGGCGCGGGCGGGGCGATGCCGTACTGGCGCAACCGCTCGCGGGCGTCGGCGTTCATCCAGTCGGTCGTCCAGGGGGGCGTCAGGGTGCTTTTCACCTCGACCTCCTGCACGCCCAGGCCACGCACCGCCTCGCCGATACTGCCTCTAATGACATGCAGGGCCGGGCACCCGCTGAAGGTGGGCGTGAAGGTCACGGTCACCCGTTCGCCCTCCACCTGCACGTCCCGCACCATGCCCATGTCGGTAATGGACACCACGGGAATCTCGGGATCCGGCACGGCGCTCAGGGCCTGCCAGATGCGTTCAGGACTGATTTGAGAAGCGGTCATAGCGGGCCTCCTTGGCGAAGTGGGTTGACCGGCGACGGCTCCGGCGCGGCTGTGCAGACCCAGGACTGTGCAGACCTGGCTTACCAGACCTGGGCGTCGGGGAATTCGCGGGCGGTGCTCTGCATTTCGGTGAGCAGGTAGATCAGGTCTTCACGGTGCTGATCGCGGCTGAGGCGCAGCGGGCTGACTGTGGGAACTTGCAGCTGGCAGCGTTCCAGGTGCGCCCGCACCAGCCCTTCCCAGCGGGCCTTCACGGTGGCCGGATCCGGGGTGATGCCCGCCGTGATCAGGGCGTCCTCGTCCTGGGTTCTGGTGAACAGTTGCTCGGTGTACAGCCACAGGGTGTTCAGGGCGTCCTGCATGCGGCGGCTGGACTCCTCGGTGCCCAGGCCCAGGCGCTCGACCCACAGGGCCGTATGTTGCAGGTGAAATTTCTCCTCGCGCACGGCCTTCTGTGCCACTTCGGCCAGCGGGGCGTAGGTGCTGGCACGCAGGGCGTCGAGGTACAGCGCCTCGTAGGCGTCGTACAGGTACTGGCGCAGCATGGTAAAGGCCCAGTCGCCCCGGGGAAGCTCGACGAGTTGCACGTTGGTGTACTCGCGCGGGCCCCGGAAGTAGGTGAGGTGATCCGGGTTGCTGCCGTCCAGGGCGGCGCGCAGTTCCAGATACATCAGGGCGTGCCCGATCTCGTCCTGCGCGATGTTCGCCAGGGCGATGTCCTCTTCCAGGATGGGGGCGTGGCCAGTCCATTCGCTGTCGCGCTGCGCCAGGATGATCTCGTCGTCCGCGAGGGCCTGAAGGCGCGTGATCAGGGCGGTTTTCTGCTGTTCGGAGAGGTGCTGGGCCGTGAGCGTCATTCGGTCACCTGGGGGGGCTGTGCGGTGGGCTGTGCGGTGGACTGGGTCATGGGCTGGGCAATGGGGTTAGGGGCGTCGGCGTCCGCTTCCAGGCGCGGGCGCACATGCTTGGCGCCGAGCACCGGCGTCTCGTTGACCTGTCTGGGCATCAGGCCGGCGCGCTTGAGTTCGCCCACGTGGCGGCCGATGGTGCCGTAGTACTGCTGCTGCTTGTAGGTCTTCTCGGCGGCGGGCGCGAACCAGCTTTCCACGGTGTCTTCGCTGTCCTCGGTGCGGGCAATCGCGCTGTCCGGAATGACCCACCACGCCAGCGCATCCGGCCGCAGTTCACGGGCCTGACGCATGGCGTCGGCAGCGTCCGTGGCGTCCACCGTGCCGATCAGGTCGACGAAGGTCATGCTGCGCTTGTGGGTCATCTTCACGCCCACGTGGTACACGCCGGCCGGGCCGTGCATGGGTTTGCCAGCGTTGTCGCGCCCCATCTCAGCCAACACCGTCTCGGCGGTGGCCGACACGATGTCGTCTTCCCGCACTGCCCACAGGCTGACGGCGGCGGGCCGGCGCACGAAGATGTTACGCGCCGTGAGCAGCGCGTGCTCGGGGTCACCCGCGTGAACACTTCCTACCGCCTGATACGGGCGGCGGTCATTATCTTTCTTGAACACTTCCCAGCGCGGCCACTGGTCTCCAGTTTTGACGGACATAGCTTCCTCCGGTAAGTCACTTGGCGATGGGCAGGGAGTGGGACAGGGGGCAGAAGTGCTCCTCCGCTCACCCCTCCCTGCTCAGGGCAGGGCTCAGTCCGCCGCCTGGGCGTGCCGGCGGGCTTCGTAGGCGTTCAGGGCTTCACGCACCCACGCGCCCTCGTCGTGGGACCTGTTGCGAGACTCCAGGCGGGCACGGTTCATCTGGCCGCCCCCCTTGATCACTTCAAAGAACTCTTCCCAGTTGATGGGGCCGTGAATCCAGTTGCCCTGCTCGTCCTGGTGCAGGTCCGGATCCGGGATGGTCAGGCCCGCCTCCAGAAGTTCGGGGGCGTGCTCGTTGATGAACTCCTGGCGCACCTCGTCGTTGGTCTTGAGTTTGATGCCCCAGCGCATGAGTTGCGGGGTGTTGGGGCTGTCCTTGTCGCTGGGGCCGAGCATCTGCACGGCGGGCCACCACCAGCGGTTCAGCGCGTCCTGCGCCATCTTCTTCTGCTCCGGGGTGCCTTCGCGGGCATACGCGACGACCATTTCCTTGCCCTGCTTGTGGTGGAAGGTTTCCTCGCTGCAAATGCGCACCATGGCGCGGCTGTAGGGGCCGTAGCTACAGCCGGCCAGCATGGTCTGGTTCTTGATGGCCGCGCCGTCGACCAGCCAGCCGATCATACCGATGTCGGCCCAGGTCAGGGTGGGATAATTGAAGATGCTGCTGTACTTGGCCTTGCCGGTCAACAGGGCGTCCAGCATCTCCTCGCGGGTGGTGCCCAGCGTTTCGGCGGCGTGGTAGAGGTACTGGCCGTGACCGGCCTCGTCCTGCACCTTGGCGATCAGGATCATCTTGCGGTGCAGGTTAGGCGCGCGGGTGATCCAGGCCCCTTCGGGCAGCATGCCCACCACTTCGCTGTGCGCGTGCTGGGAAATCATGCGGATCAGTTGCTTGCGGTACGCCTCAGGCATCCAGTCGCCGCTCTCTATTTTTTCTCCAGCGGCGATGCGGGCCTCGAAGGCGGCGAGTTGCTCGGGCGTTTCGGCAGTCTGCGGGATGGGCTGAGTCATGTGGAGCACCTCCGGGTGACGGTCACTTGAAAAAAAGCAGGAACCTAACTAACGCTTGTTAGGTAAGTATACAGGATGAACCACGCCGCGTTACGGCGAGAGTGACGGTTTGTCTATTCTGCGCCTTTCCAATTTGTCCTGCCAGCCCAGCCGCCCCTGGGAATGGGGGCAAAACCCGCCTGGTTCACGGCCCAGAGCGCCTGACCCTACCGGCACACAAGGAAAACGTCAGACCCCAGCGCGTAGAGTCCCCGCAGTATGTTTCCCACCTGGCCTGGCCGCCCACACACCCTGACCTCCCGCGCCGCCCTGGTGGCGCTGCGCCTGGCCGGCTGGACACCCCTGCTGGCCACCCCGCCCGGCCCCAGGTGCGTGGCCGCCGCCGCGCCGCACACCAGCAACGCCGACTTCTGGCCGGGCCTGTTCTGGACGTGGGCCACCCGCAGTCCTGTGCGCTACGTCGCCAAGGATTCCCTGTTCCGTTTTCCGCTGGGCCTGTTCATGCGGGCGGTGGGCGGCATTCCGCTCGACCGCCGCCAGGCCCGGGCCAACTTCGTGGACGGCGTGGTCGAGATCATCCGCCAGGAGCCGGAGATCATGCTGCTGGTCGCGCCGGAAGGCACCCGCGCCCACGCCCCGTACTGGAAGACCGGCTTTTACTACATGGCCCTGGAGGCGGGCGTGCCCATTGGCGTGATGGTGCTGGACTGGGGACGTAAACGCATCGGCGTGGTCGGGTACGTGACCCCCACCGGGGACGTGGAAGCCGACTTCGCCCGAATCCGCGACCTGCTGGGCGACACCAGGGGCAAAAAACCCCAGAACCAGGGCCCAGTCATGCCCAGGCCGAAAGACTGAGGCTGGGGCAGCTCCTTTTGACCGGACGAAAGAGGCCTACTCCTTGTCTTTCAAGCCCTGGATTTCCTCGATGAACCTTTCGAGGCTGTCGAAGTCGCGGTACACGCTGGCGAAGCGAATGTAGGCCACGTCGTCAAGGGGCCGCAGGAAGGTCATGGCGCGGCGGCCTATCTCCTCGCTCTGGATTTCGGGGAGCTGCACGTCGTCCTCGAAACCGTAGGCGAAGGCGCGCAGCTGCTCGGCGTTGACGGGGCGCTTCTCGGTGGCGAGCATCAGGCCGCGCAGGAGCTTGTCCGGATTAAACGCCTCGCGCAGGCCGTGGCGTTTGACCACCATCAGGGGTTCGAGCTGGGCGCGTTCGTAGGTGGTGAAACGCCGGGCGCACTTCAGGCACTCGCGGCGGCGGCGGATGCTGGCCCCGTCGTCGCTGGGGCGGCTGTTCACGACCTTGCTGTCGGGCGCCGAGCAGTAAGGGCACTTCATAGGTACTGAAGGTCAGGCAGGCGCACCTTGGGGGCAGGGGCCAGGGGAATTTGCATCACGTTTCCGCGCAGGCTCTGTAAGCATGTGGTCGCCAGGGCCAGCACGGCGTCGGCCACCGGGGCGTCCAGCATTTCCTCGCCGCTGCTGGCGCGGCCCGGCAGCAGCAGGTTGACGCGCAGTTCCTCACGGTGCGCGTGCTCTACCAGGCCCTGAAGGGCGCCACGCTGGGGGTAGGCTTGCAGGCCCGGCTCGTCGAGGTGCGGGCCGATCACGGTCAGCCAGGTGCCGGGCAGGCGGCGGGCCAGAATCTGCGCGATGCCCACGGTGCTTTTTACGTTGCAGTTGAACAGGTCCATCCACTCGTTCTCGGTGAGCATGGCGAAGGTGGTGCTGGCGCGCCGGTCGGCCAGGTGCACCACGCCGTGCAGCGCGCCGAAAATTTGCAGAATCCGTTCCTGGGCACTGATGAAGTCCAGCGGAACACTCACGTCGGCCTTGAGGGGAATGATCTCTGCGCCGTACTGCTCCAGGACACTGGCAGTGGCCGCGAGGGTCTCGGTGTTGCCGCCGATCATGACGACGCTCGCCCCGGCCCGCGCCAGGGCCTGGCTGACCAGCCGGCCATACCCCTGGTCGGCGCCGGTCACCGCGATCACCTGCCCGTTCAGGGCGGCAGCAGAAAAAGGAGGACGGCTCATAGGGGTTAAGCGTATAGGCTTGAGGGAAGCGGAACAAGCGAAACGCCGCGCCCTCTTCCCTCGGCGGCCCACGTTTTATGCAGACTCGGACTAAACCGTTTGCAACAACGATTTAATCCGAACAGAATTGCAAAGCTGCGCAGCAGAGCGAGAAGGAGAAAAACGGGTTCCGGGCGTGGAGTTGACCAAGCGGTTCTGGTGCAATTTGTCAACGAAACAGACGGAATCTGTGTTACAAGTCGGGTTCGCCGTCGCCCTCGGTTTCCGCAACCGCCGTGACCACGCCGTTCTCGCCCACCCGGCGGCGCTTACGCAACATGGCGGGTTCGTGGTCGAGGTTGAAGGTGAAGTGCCGCGGGCGGCGTTCACGCAGCCAGGTTTCCAGCGACACCAGGCGCGGGCGGAAACGAATGAACTCGCGCAGTTGCCGGATCGGCACGAAGCGCGCCTCCTGCACGTCCCGGTCCGGGTCGCGGGGTTGCAGGTCGCCGCTGACCTCGCGGGCAGTGTAGAAGAACTGAAGGTGATGCCCCCAGGTCTGCGCCTGAAACTCCACGATGAAGGCCAGGTCACGCAGTTCCACGACCAGGCCCGTTTCCTCGAAGGTTTCGCGGCGGGCGCCGTCCTGCACCAGTTCGCCGGCTTCCAGGCCGCCCTTGGGCAGCGACCAGCGGCCCCGCTCGCGCACCAGCAGAATCTCGTCGCCGCGCAGGATGATGCACCCCACGCCGATGCGCGGCTCGGCCAGCGGCTTTTTCTGCCCGCGTTTCTTCGGGGTGGCCGGCACCGGCACCGCCGTGGTGTTGGTCACCTGACCGGGCCGAAGTGACTGCTGCGGCTGGTTACTGCGCCTGCGCCGGCGCCGACGCTGATTGTTGCCCTGATTGCCGGGCTTGGCCTGATCTTCCGCCATTACACTCCCTCCGGCGCAAGATCGTTAAACCGAACGTGTGCGCTATGAAACTGCAACTTCACCGTGCCCACCGGGCCGTTGCGCTGCTTTCCCACGATAATTTCCGCGATGCCCTGCTGATCGGTTTCCTTGTTGTAATACTCGTCGCGGTAAATGAACATCACGATGTCCGCGTCCTGCTCGATGGCCCCCGATTCACGCAAATCCGACAGCATCGGCCGGTGGTTGGGCCTCTGTTCCACGGCGCGGCTCAATTGACTGAGCACAACGATAGGCACTTCCATCTCACGCGCCAGGCCCTTCAGACCACGCGAGATGGTGCTGATTTCCTGCTGGCGGTTGTCGCTGCCGCCATTACTTTTCCCGCCGGACATCAGCTGCAGGTAATCGATGACCACCAGGCCCAGTTGCCCGTGCTGCGCGGCCATGCGCCGCAGCTTGCTGCGCAGGTTGTTCAGCGTCAGGTCGGCCTCGTCGTCGATGACCATCGGCGCTTCGGCCAGGCGGCCCGCCGCATGCGCCAGGCGCTCGAAATCACGCTCGTTGAGCTGCCCGCTGCGAATGCGGTTCATGTCCACCCGCGCTTCACTGCACAGCATGCGCAGCGCCAGTTGCACGCTGGGCATTTCCAGGCTGAACACCGCGACGGTCTTCTCGCCGCGCAGGGCCACGTTCTGCGCGATGGACAGCGCGAAGGCGGTCTTTCCCATCGAAGGCCTGGCCGCCAGCACGTTCAGGCTGCCTTTCTGCAGGCCGCTGATCTGTTCGTCCAGGTCACGGAAGCCGGTGCTGACGCCGTCTGGGATGCCCTTGTTGGCGTGCAGCAGGGTGATGTACTCGAAGGTGTCGTGAACGACCGAGTCCATCGCGGCGAAGCCCTCACCCTTCTTCTTTTGCTCAGCGACTTCAAAGATCATCTTCTCGGCGCGGTCGAGCAGGTCTTCCAGGGGAAGCTGGGCGTCGTAGGCGAGTTGCATGGCCTTGCCGCTGGCGCTGATGAGCTGGCGCAGGGTGTGCTTCTCCTGCACGATGCGGGCGTAGTTCTCGGCGTAGGCGGCGGTGGGCACCTGCTCGGACAGGCCGATCAGGTACGTGATGCCGCCCACCTCGTCCAGCAGGCCCCGGACACGCAGGTCTTCGCTGAGGGTAATCAGGTCGACCGGGTCGCCGCGGTCTTGCAATTCGCGCATGGTCGTGAAGATCTTGCGGTGACCCTCGCGGTAGAACATCTCGGGGGTGACGGTATCGCCCAGCTGCGACAGGACATCGTTGTCGAGCAGAACGCTGCCCAGCACACTGATTTCAGCGTCGTTACTGTGGGGGGGGACGCGGGGGGTGAGTTCCAAATTCGGGCCTCTCTCACGGCACGTCCAGCCTGCGGGCGCGTGAGGGCGGGCGCAGAGACGGGCCTTTCTGTTGAAGAATTAAAGGGTAGGGAGGAGACTCCCTTTTCAACTCACCGGGGCAAGTTGAACTGCCCCGAAGCATACCATCTCCGGATCTTCATGCAGCGGGGGGTGACCCCCGGCCATCGGGGCGGCCACCGGGGGAACGTCCCTGGCCGGATGCCCGGCTCAGGGCCGCCACTGAGCCGGGCAGCCGCTCCTGCACGGCAAAAGCCGCAGGAGTAGCTGACCCCAGCTGGCGTCCACGGGCGCGGGCAGGCGCGAAGGCGACACAGTCAAGTTGGCCAGTAAAGCTACACCGAAAAGCTAGACAGAAATCGGGTGGGCAGCAAAGAGCTTCATGGCCTCGGCCGTCACCACGTCGGGGCGTTCGTCGGCGAGGTAGTGGGCAGCCCCGTCCACCAGGCGCAGGGTCATGTTCGGGGTGTATTTCTGGTAGCCGCCCAGGAAGGTCGCGGGGAGGGTGGCGTCATGTGCGCCGTGCAGGGCGACGGTGGGGGTGGTCAGGTGTTTTTTCCTGTACCAGCCGCCCAGGATGAAGGCCACTTCGCGCAGGATAAAGCCCCGGTACAGCGCGCCGGCAGCGCGGGCGCGGGCGGGCTGGCGCAGGGGGGCCAGGAACGGCTCCAGTTCCGCCTCCGTCCACTGACCCGGCCGGGCAGTGTGGGCAGTGAATGTGGGCAGTGAAGAGGTAACGGGCCAGGGGCTGCCAGCCACTCGCGAGGAAATGCGGGCCGATGGAGGGCGTGGCAATGGCGTACTGAAACCACAGGCGCCACATGCCCGGCAGCATGCGCGGGTTGAAGGTCACGAAGGGGTGAGGCCCCAGCGCCACGTAACTGGCGACGCGCTGGGGCTGTTGCAGGCACAGCTCTGATAGCCGATCAGGGCGCTCCTGTCGTGCGCGATCAGGTGCACGCGGGGCAGGTGCAGGGCGTTGAGCAGGTTGAGCACGTCCTGCAGAAGTGGCCCGCGCTGGTAGCCGCCGGCAGGAGCGTCGGTCTGCCCGGCTCCGCGCAGGTCCGGGGCGATGACGTGGTAATGCCGGGCCAGTTCGGGGAGGATGTGCCGCCATTCGTGGCTGTGCTGCGGGAAGCCGTGCAAGAGCAGCACCGGCTCGCCCTGTCCGGCTTCGGTGAGGCGCAGGTGCAGGCCGGGAAGGGGCACGGTGCGCCGCCTGAAGCCAGGAATGGTCGTCATGCCCAACGGCACTACATCTATAGTGCAAATACTATATCTGTAGTGTCAGGAAGGCCGCCCTATAGTGAGGGCTGTGTCCTTGACCCGCACCCGTTCCCTTCAGGCCGCTGTGGAACTTGTCGGCTCGGAGGGCCTGCGCTCCCTGACCCACGGCCGGGTGGACGAGAAGGCCGCCTTACCCAGGGGCTCGACCTCCAACTTCTTTCGCAGCCGTCAGGCGCTGCTGGTCGGCGTCGTGAATCACATCGTGGAGCAGGAGCTTCAGATGGTGCAGCCGATCTTCCACCCGGGCAGTCCAGAGGAACTGATCGATGTCCTGTGCGGCCTGATTGATTTCACGACTGGCCCCAACCGGGTGCCAAGCACCGCCCGCATCGTGCTCTTTATGGAGGCCAGCCACGACCTGGCCATCCGCGAACCCGTGGCCAGAGCGCGCGCCGTCATGGAAACGTCCATCACGGGGGCGCTGCGTCACCTGGGGGCCAGGCAGCCGCAGGTGGGCGCGGCGGCCCTGATGGCCTGCGCCGAGGGCATCATCCTGCACCGCCTGGCCCACCACGACGCCACGGACGCCCGGCCCATCGTGAGCATGGTGGCGCGCTCTGCGCTCGCCTGAACGGGGCCTTGAGCCGCCAACGGTCAGCGTCCCCCCACCCGCCTGAAGAGGGGCAGCGCAGGTGACCTGCCCCAGCGCGTCGGCCTGACTGGCGAGGCTGTTCACAGTGGCGCGGGAACCCGGGTTCAGGCCCCGGTTCAGCCAGGCGCTGTACAGCGGGACGTACAGGCTGCGGAACACGCCGTGAGCCACCAGCGCCGCCGCGGCCCACCAGAAACCGGGTGCGAACGCGAAGACCAGCAGCGCCAGCACGGACAGAAGTAAAAGGGCCTGTACTGCCCGCGAGGCCTGCGCGGGGTCGGCGGGATCGAGGCGTTTGCGAAGCGGTTCGGTGACCAGCCAACCGATCAGGTTCGAGGCGAGAGCAAGCCCCGCAAACAACGTGGCGGGCGTCATCCCCGCAGGCAGACCGACCTCCTTGACCAGCAGAAACTCGTTCAGGCGATCCAACGCTTCGGTGCTCGCGCCGTACAGCAGCGCGGCGACCATCAACAGGGTCAGGATGGAACTGCGCCTCACCTCGCCGACGCCCTGCCGGAAGGTGGCGGTCAGGGCCCTCCACGACTGGCGTTCTTCGGGCGGAGCGGGGTGAAACCCGTTCTCCGGCATGATGAGCTTCAGATAGCCGGCCAGCAGCAGCAGCAGGCCCCCGGCCACCAGCATGGGCAGACTCAGGCCCCAGGGCGCCAGGGCCACCACCAGCAGAATCCCGGCGATGCGGGCCACGCGGGCGTACTGGCTGGCGAGCAGGAACAGGTGCGCGGCGTGTTCCCCGCCGACTTCGTCCGCGATCCAGGCCTGCTGGGCGCCGCTCAGTAAGGTGTAGCCGGCGGCACTGACGAACTGCGCCAGGAAAATGGGCCAGAAGCTGGGGAAACTGGCGACGAGCAGCACGGCGGCGCCCAGGCACAGAAAGCCCAGAACCACCGAGCGGCGGCGCGAGTACACGTCTGCCACGACGCCCGTGGGGATTTCCAGCAGGAAGGCCGATGCTTCCAGGGCCGCGCCGATCAGCAGAAGTTGCAGGGGCGTCAGGCCCACCGTCTGCACGAAGTACAGCCCCTGCAAGGTGAACGCCAGCGCGAAGGCCAGCGTCGTCACGGTTTCCATGACGAGGTAAACCCGCCTGGGGTGTGTGGAGTCAGTCATTTCATTCGGGTCTCCAGGGATGAATAAGCCTGCACCCAGCCCAGGTGGGCGGGTGAATGAAACGAGTGGTGTGTTCAAGTCAGGCTTTTAGAGCAGTTCTCCGAATTACGCGCTCTGTGGAAGGGCACCCCAGAGCGCTCCATTCTTCGTCCTGCTCATTTAAATTCACTCGCTCTGCTCGGACAAAAGCACTGCGTTCTTTTGTCAAATGCTCTAGGCATGGCGCATCACCCTGAAGAAGGGATACCGGGACTGTAACAAACTCCCGCCCGCTGGCGAATAAGCGAATTGGCCTGTCTTCCCTTACCACCTGCCACAGTTCACGCTCTACGATTCCTGGCATGTTGACGTTTGGTGAAGCGCAGGGTCGCCCGGTGTCGGAGGTGGGCGCGGAAACGCACCGGCTGGCGGAGCATTTCGTGCCGGGCATGCTGGTGCCCGCCAGTTTCGAGGAAGCGTATTACCGCAATTTCAACCTGCCGGAGCAACTCCGCGTCATTTTCAAGGGCATCAACCCCTACCGTGTGGACGAGGACGCGCTGGAGGATCTGTGCGAGAAAGCGCAGGCGCTGGTGCGTTCCAGCGTACTGGTGGATGACGCGGTTCAGGTGTTTTACCGGGCGCTGGGCAACGCGGGGCTGAATACGGGCGAAGTGCACGCGCGGCGTCCGGGCGAGCTGTACGCCGAAACGGCGCAGCGCGTGACGCCCCCCGGCACGGCGGTGTTGCACGCCATGAAGCGGCTGTGGGCACACGACTGGTCGTTTGGGCCGGTGCTGCGCCGCCTCGACGACACCGGCGGGTTCGGGCTGGACGCGCGTCCGACGCTGCTGCTGGCTGGAATGCCGGGGGTGCAGGACGAACGGCAGGCGCAGGCGCTGGGCGTGCCGACGGCGCTGGTGAACGCGGGCGGTCTGGTCGGCCTGCCTTGAGCGCCCCGCGCCGCGTGTCCCCGCTGCTGCTGGCGGCCCTGGGAACGCTGGTGTTTCTGAACGTGTATGCCCCGCAAAGCCTGCTGCCGGTGCTGGCGCGCGAATTTCACGCGGGCGCGGCGCAGGTGGGCGGCGTGATCGGCGCGACGATGCTCTCGATGGCGCTGGCGTCGCCGCTGGTAGGCGTGCTGGCCGACGCGGTGGGCCGGCGCAGAACGGTGATCTGGGCGTTCGCGCTGCTGGTGCTTCCGGCCGTGCTGGCGGTGCTGGCACAGACCCTGCCTGTTCTCAATGGGGTGCGGTTCCTTCAGGGCCTTCTTATTCCGGGCGTCATGGTGGGCCTGAACGCCTACATTGCCGAGGAAATCCCGGCGCCCGAGCGCAGCCGCGCCCTGACCGCCTACGTCACCGGCACGGTGCTGGGCGGCTTTCTGGGGCGTTTTCTATCTGGCCTGGTGGCGAACTGGGGCGGGTGGCACGCGGCGTTCTGGCTGCTGGCGGGCACCTCCCTGGTGGGCTTCCTGCTGGCGCGGCGGCTCCCGCCGGAAACGCAGTTCAGGCCGCACCGTGACCCGCGCTCGGTGCTGTGCAGTCTGGGCACCCACCTGAAAAACCCCGCGCTGCTGGCCACCTGCGGGGTGGGGTTCCTGATTCTGTTCACGCTGGTGGGCGTGTTCAACACCCTGACCCTGCGCCTGGCCGACGCGCCCTATCACCTGAACTCCGCGCAGACCGGGTTTATCTTCGCGGTGTACCTGCTGGGCGTGGTCATCACACCCATTGCCGGGCCTTTTCTCGCTGCGCGCGGGCCGCTGGTCACGCTGATAAGCGCCGCGGCGTGCAGCCTGCTGGGCCTGCTGGTCACGATGTCCTCTCCCCTGCCGCTGATCATCGCGGGGGTGGCGGGGGCGGCGTGCGGCGTGTTCCTGTCACAGTCGGCCGCGCTGGCCGCCGTGCAGCGCAGCGTGACCCAGGCCCGCAGCCTCGCCACCGGGCTGTATCACCTCGCGTACTACGGCGGGGCGGCCGTGTCCAGCGTCGTGGCCGGACACGTGTTCGAGGCCGCCGGCTGGGGCGGCGTGGTGCCGCTGGTCATGGGCAGCATGGGCCTGGCCGCGCTGGTGGGCCTGCTGGGCTGGCGCGGGAGCAGGAGCTCATACGGATGAACAGGAAGGCAATCACGGCAAGTTCAGACTAGATTCGGGGAGCTGTGCCAGCCCAGCGAGCAGCAAAAAGGCCGACCAAGTGAAGGAGCGACAGCGCAGCGCAACAGGCAAATGCTTTAGCCTGAGCGCATGGCTGACCTTTCCGATACGGCGAAACTCACGGCTCCGGGCGCGTACCCCGGCCTGAATGTCACTTTTCACGCCGGTGGGATTCTGGAGGTTGTCATCAGCAACCAGAAGACGCTGAACAGCGTGAACGACAAAGGTCACCAGTCGCTGGCGGGCATCTGGCGCGACATCGATGCGGCGGCAGGTGTGAGGGCCGTGCTGATTCGCGGCGAGGGGCGCGGCTTCTCGTCAGGTGGGGACTTCGAGTTGATCGAGGAAATGGCCAGCGATTTCACCGCCCTGGCCCGGGTGTGGCGCGAAGCGCGTGACCTGGTGTACAACGTCATCAACTGCGGCAAACCCATCGTGAGCGCCATTCACGGCCCCTGCGTGGGCGCGGGCCTGGCAGTGGCGCTGCTGGCGGACGTGAGCATCGCCGCGAAAAACGCCCGCATTCTGGACGGCCACGTGGGGCTGGGCGTGGCCGCCGGGGATCACGCCGCCATCATCTGGCCCCTGCTGTGCGGCCTGAACAAGGCCAAGTACCACCTGATGACCGGAGAGAGCGTGAGCGGCGAGGAGGCCGAACGCATCGGGCTGGTCAGCCTGTGCGTGGAGGAAGACGAACTGCTCGACCGGGCGTGGGCCGTGGCGCGAAAACTGGCGAATGGCAGCCCCAGCGCCGTGCGCTGGACGAAGTACGCCCTGAACAACTGGCTGCGCATGATGGGACCGACCTTCGACACGTCACTGGCCCTGGAATTCCTGGGCTTCACCGGCCCCGACATCCACGAAGGGCTCGCCGCCAGAAGGGAAAAACGCGAACCGAAGTTTATGGAAGACGCGCCGATTTAGAGCATTTGACAAAAGAACGCAGTGATTTTGTCCGAGCGGACTGGCACAGCTCGTAGAGAGCGAGTGAATTTAGACGAGCAGGACGGACTGGCACAGCTGCGCAGGAGAGAATGGAGCGCTCTGGGGTGCCCTTCCCCAGAGCACGGAATTCGGAGAACTGCTTCAAGCCGCTGGCCTGGCGTCTAAGCGCCAAACTCTATGCCTGAGAACCAGACGCAGCAGCCCAGAGAACATCATCCCAGCCCTGTTTTTTCACGATTACATTCCAGACACCGAGGTGAGGCATGAGCATGTTCAGCGACAGGCGCGAGGCGGGGCGGCGGTTGGGGGAAGCGTTGGTGGCCTGGCGGGACGAGCCGCACCTCGTGGTGCTGGGGTTGCCGCGTGGGGGCGTGCCGGTGGCGGCGGAGGTGGCCCGCACCCTGGGGGCGCCGCTGGACGTGTTCGTGGTGCGCAAACTGGGCCTGCCGCAGTACCCGGAAGTGGCGATGGGCGCGGTGGCGGTGGGGGCGCGCTGGTTGAATACCGAACTGATCGCGCAGGTGGGCGTGACGCCGGACGACCTGGCGCGGGTGGAGGCGCGCGAACAGCAGGAACTTCAGAGGCGCGAGCAGGTGTACCGGGCCGGGAAAGGGCCGCTGGACTTGCGGGGCAAAACCGTGCTGCTGATAGACGACGGGCTGGCGACCGGCGCGACCATGCACGCCGCCGTGCAGGCGGTTCGGGCGCTGGAAGCCGCAAAAATCGAGATAGCAGTGCCGGTCGCCGCGCCGGACACGCTGCTGGCACTGGGGCGCGCGGCGAACGAGGCCTTCAGCCTGCTGGCCCCGCAGGGCTTCCGGGCAGTGGGCCAGTTTTACCGGGAGTTCGGGCAGACCAGCGACGCCGAGGTGCTGGCGCTGCTGGAAGCAGGGAAACCCGATTAGAGCCGTTCTCCGAATTCCGTCAGGCGTGGAAGGGTACCCCGCATAACTCTATTCTTCGTCCTGCTCGTCTGAATTCAGAACTATGCCAGTCCGCTCGGACACAAAGCACTCGGTTCTTTTGTCAAATGCTCTAGAGGCTTCTGTCATCCGGGCCGGGACGGGCCTCTGTTAAAACAGCCGCATGAAACGCTTCTGGCACGACAACGCCCTGACCATCGTGTTGATGCTGCTGTTCCTGCTGTTCTGGACGGCGCAGGCCCTTAGCGGCTGGGCGGTGCACAATCAGGAGTTGCAGGACGCGCACCAGCACCTGCTGACGTTAGGCGCCTACCTGCGTTCGGCGCACTTCTGGTCGGCCACGGCCGAAAACTGGGAAAGTGAATTCTTGCAGATGGCGGCCTTCGTGGTGCTGACGGTGTACCTGCGCCAGCGCGGCAGCGCCGAGTCGAAGCCCTACCCGGAGGAGGAAACCCAGGAAGACCGCGAGCAGGAGAAGCGCGACAGTCAGGTCAAAGGTTTCTGGCAGCGCAACTCGCTGTCGCTGGTGCTGTTCGCGCTGTTCGGCGCTTCGATGTTGACGCACCTGTTGAATTCCTGGAAGGACTACAACCTTGCGGAAATGGCGCAGGGAAAAACCGCCGAGACGCTGGGCCAGTTCCTGCACGAACCGGAGTTCTGGTTCGAGTCCTTCCAGAACTGGCAGAGTGAATTCCTGGCGGTGGCCACCATCGTGGCGCTGACCATTTTCCTGCGGCAGATCGGTTCCTCGCAGTCCAAGGGCCTGACGGAGCCCAACCGCAAAACCGGGGATGCCTGAGCAGTTTGCCTACCCCTCCGTGAAGGAATGACCGGGTGAGGAAATAACTGAGCAGGGCCGAACGAAGCGAACAGGAACAACCAGCAGCCCGGAGGTGGAGTTTTCCCTCCGGCGTTTTGCTGACAGGAGAACGAAACCAACCGGGTAGCCTATGCGGCCGGCCTACTCCATGTCACGCTTGAAAATCACGATCAGCACACGGAAAATCAGGATCGCACTGAGGATGCCGACATTGAAGCCGATCACCTGATACAGCGTGAAGGACTGCGTGAGTTGCGGCCCGCCGCGGCTGGTCATCAGCAGCACGGACGCCAGGGTCAGCACGGTGCCGAGCAGCGTCAGCAAAACCTGGTTCATGATCTGCCACACCACCACCCGGTCACGCCGGTCAGCGAAGAGGCGCACGTTCATGCCCAGGCGGCCCTCCTCAACCATGCCGGCGACCTGATCGACGTGGCGGGGCAGGCGGCGCAGCAGCGGCAGCACCGTCACCAGTTCCTGCTCCAGCGTGCGGCGCAGGTTGTGCGGCAGCAACTCGTCCTGAAGCTGCCGGGCCGCGATTTTGCGCGCCTCGCCGATCAGGTCGAACTCCGGGTCGAGGACACTCAGGGTGCCCTGCACCACCGCCAGCGAGCGCAGCGCGGTGGACAGTTCGCCGGGAACGTGCAGGCCCTGGCTGGTGATCAGGCGCAGAAGTTCGTTGAAGAGGCCCACGTCCATGGGGCCTTCGCGCCGCAGCTGCGCGACCATGAATTGCCCCAGCACGCGCCGCAGCCGGCCCTCGTCGATGTGCTCGGGGCGGCCCAGGGTGTCCAGCAGGGCGTCGGTAAAGAGTTGCGGGTCGCTGTACTCGACGCCCATGATGAGCTGCTGCAACCCCGCCTGCATGGTGCGGTCGATGCGGCCCACGCTGCCGCAGTCCAGGAAGGCCAGTCGTTCGGCGGCCGGTGACCCTTCGGGTGCGTCCGGTTCGGCATCCAGCAGCATGATGTTGCCGGGGTGCGGGTCGGCGTGGAAAAGGCCGTCTACGGTCATCTGGCGCAGAATCGAGTGGAAGATGCGCCGCGCGAAGGCCTGCCGCTGTGCGCTGCTCAGCGAGGCCAGCAGCGCGTCGTCGCTGAGGGTGCGGCCGCGCAGTTCCTCCATGACCAGCACGCGCGAGGTGCTCAGGGTCGGTTCATAGCCCGGCACCACCAGCCGCTCGGCCTCGGGGTGGCGCTCCAGCGCGGCCTTCAGGTCGGTCATGTTCCTGGCTTCCAGGCTGAAGTCCAGTTCCTGGCGCAGGTCGTCGGCAAAACTGTGGGCCAGCTGCGCCGCGCCCATTTCCCGGCCCCAGTCCGTGCGGCGTTCCAGGGTCTGCCCCAGCTGCTCGGCGATCTCCAGGTCGCCCTCCACCACTTCGCGGATGCCGGGGCGCTGCACCTTGACCACCACCGGCCGCCCACTGCGCAGCGCGGCGCGGTGAACCTGCCCGACCGACGCGGCGGCCAGCGGTTCGGGGTCGATGTGGCCGAACACCATTTCCAGCGGCGCGTCCAGTTCCCGTTCCAGCACACTCCGGATGTCGTCCCAGGGGGCGGGTTTCACCTGCTGCTGCAACTGCGAGAGTTCGCGCGTGACTTCGGGCGGCAGCAGGTCGCTGCGGGTCGAGAGCACCTGCCCCAGCTTCACGAAGGTCACGCCGGACTCTTCCAGCGCGGCCCGCAGTTGCTGGCCCTGCCGGCGCGTGGGCTTCTGAAAGGAGTGGCGCGTGCGCGCGCTCAGGGGGTTCAGGCCGTGCCGAACCAGAATGCCCATGATCTGCGTGCTGCGCCGCGACTGCCGCAGCGTGCGCTTCAGGGCGGCCCACCAGCCGGGCAGCGGCGGAATGCGGCCCTGCGGCACCAGCAGCTCGGACACCAGCACGAACATCAGCACGGTCAAGACCAGCAGCCCGAACTTCAAACCGGGCGAACCGCCCCCCGCCCACTGCACCCGCGTGCGGAACCACACGCCCACCAGCGCCCCGAACAGCCAGGCCAGGGCCAGCCGCCCCGAACCCAGCGGCAACCCGATAAAACGCCCCACCACCGCCCGCAGCAGCGCCAGTACGCCCGCCAGGGCCAGCAGGTCGAGAAGAAGGGGGGGCCAGGCAAGCATCATGCGCAGTACTCCACGCTGGCATTCTGCGCAAGGTCACTGACCCGCACATGACAGACTTTAAGCTCCCCTTGAGAGTGTGGGGGCAGACCCGCCCGGCCAGAAAGAGGGCCAGGCCAGCGGGTGGGGCGAGTTTCAGAAGGGCAACGACAGCAGCAGCGCTTCGTTGCCGCGCTGCACCGACAGCTCGACCTGCCCCTGGGCCGGGCCGCCCAGCAGCAGCAGCACGGTGCTCAGGGCCGGGTGAGGCTGGCCGTTCACGGCCACGATCCGGTCACCCAGTTGCAACCCCGCCTGCTGGGCCGCGCCGCCGTCCTCCAGCGCCGTGACGACCAGTTGACCCGTTGCGTTCACGGCCAGGGTCAGGCCGGTCACGATGTCCGTCCCGGCCATGTCCTGGGCCGCCAGCGCCGGTGCAGCGCTGGCCGGGGGCGGGCTGATCGGCGGTTGGCTGATTGGGGGTTGGCTGATTGGAGGCTGGCTGACCGGAACGGCGGTGGCCGCTGCGGTGGACAGCCCCAGAACCGTGAGCAGTCCTGCGCGGCCCAGCCTCAGCAGGTCAGGCAGCAATCCTCTGGAAAGCATGTGCTTCATCTTCTGGCTCCTTTTCCTCCCCTCGTAGCGGACACAGTGCGCCAGGGGGCGCTACAGGGTCGTTAAAAGAGGGGTCAGGTCACCTCTACGCGCATGACGATGTAAGGCGCGCCATCGGGCGTGAAGCCCGCCTGACCCAGGGCAAGTTGCGCGTCCACGTTCGCGGCGCAGCACAGGCACACCAGTTGCGCGGCCCCCTGCTGGCGGGCCAGGGCGTCGGCAAAAGCCAGGCAGCGGGAGGCGTCACCACTGAACAGCAGGACGTGCTGGGCCTCCTCCGGACTGAAGCGCGCCCCCAGCACCACCACGTCGTCGCCGCTGGCGTATACCATTTCGCGCCGCGCCAGGTCGGCGCACACCGCTTCACTAAAGGGCAGAAAGGTGCGGTTCATGACCAGAAATTCCCCCCAGCTGGCCCGCAGCGGTAGCAGCAGCGCGGCGGCCCCGGCCGCGTCCGTGACGGCGCGAAATGGCGTGGAAGCGTCCCCTGTGCCGGTGTAATCCGCTGTGACGGGGCGTGTGAAGCCCATGAACGTTTCCTCCAGCCGAAAGCCGAAGTGCTCGGCCAGGCCCCGGCTGACCACGTTGCCGGCCCCGGTGTACATGCGCATGGTGCGGACGCCCTGCTCGCGTGCCAGCTCGAAGAAACGCCGGTACATACGCTTGCCCAGCCCGCGCCCCTGCGCCTCTGGAACCACCCGCAGCGTCTCCAGCCACGCCGACCCGTCCGGCAAGCGGGTGTACTTGGCGCAGCCCAGCACCTGCCCCGCTTCCTCGGTCAGCATAAATTCACCCTGCGGCGCGTCGGCCAGGAACTGTTCGTACACCGCCGGCAGATAGCGCAGGTTGGGGGTGGACTGCGCCTCGACTGCCAGCAAAAGGGGTTTATCCGCCGCCGTGACAGGACGTAAGAGCATGCCCCAGCATAGGCCCGGACTTGCACCTGACTCTTTCACCCGCCCCCCTGTGATGAACCCGACAGAACCCGCCCACTACACTGAGAGCATGGAGGAGGCCTCCAGCTGGAGTACATGGCCCGAACAACGCCGCCAACGGGTGTTCGGCTGGCTGCTGCTGCTGGTTTTCCTGATTCAAAACCTGGGCATCTGGACGGCCTGGCAGGCCGGCAGCCCCATGCAGACCACCCTGAACGTCCTGGGCGGCGGCTGCACGCTGTACCTGCTGCTGAGCAACGTTCGCAGCGCCGTGGCCATGCCCACCACCTACCGAGTCGGGGCAAGCTTCCTGGCCCTGCGCCTGAGCGCGGAACTGCTGAACAATTTCCTGACCGCCCAGCCTATGACCACCGTACAGTACCAGGAAGCCGCGCTGCTGATGGCCTTCCTGGTCGCCATTTTGCCCCGGCGTGTCAGTGCCGCGCTGACGGGTCTGCTGCTGAGCGGCATTCTGGCCCTTACCGTGAAAAACGGCCTGCACCAGATCTTTGAATTTCTGATGCTGCTGGTCACGGCCGGGGTGCTGCCCTTTACCGCCGAGTACGGACGCCAGGCCCTGAACGCCCGGCGCCGCGTGGAGGAACTGGAACGGCAACTGATCTGGGATCCGCTGACCGGCGTGGCCAACCACCAACTTATTCAGGAACGCGCCCGGACGTATATGCTGAGCCCCAGCCGCAGCACCCACCTGACCGTGCTGATTACCGTCAATGAAAGCACCACCACCTCCGAGGGCCGCCAGGCCCTGCAACTGGTCGTGAAGGCCATTAAACCCCTGCTGCGCGAAACCGACAGCATAGGCCGCTGGAACGACGACACCCTGCTGCTGCTGTTTCCGCACGTGCACAGCGAGCAGCGCCAGAAACTGCTGCGCACCCTGTCGAGCGCCCTGACTCACCTGAAGACCCGTGGCCTGCTGCCCCAGGACGTGCAGATCAGCAGCGCCTTCCTGAACGAAGCGCCCACCCCTGAAGAAGTGGTCACGCTGGCCCACGCGCAACTGCGGCCTGTGACCGCCTGACTGGAATAAACCCCCACAGGCTGCCAGGGGTCACTTTGACAAGAGAGCGGACGCCGACCTTCCTGCCGCCCCTTAACGCGACCCGGTTTCCTCCGCCGCCCGCTCCTGCGCCCGCAGCGCCACCCAGTCCTCGTAAGCCAGGGCGGGCAGCAGCGCGAAACTTCCCGCGAACAGCGACGCCAGCGCCGCCGGCACCCGCACAGCCGTTTTACCGTTCAGCACCAGATAAAGCGCCCCCAGGGTACTCAGCACGCCAATGTCCATGAACATGACCCGCGCAAACGAACTGCGTTTCAGCGTGTCCAGTGTCCCCAGTTCACCGGGCCGCCCGCGCCCCAGCACCGCCGTCAGCACCAGCATGAGCAGCAGGGACAGGTAAAGGCGAACACGCTCCCGCGAAGGCTGACGGTAAGGGGAAAGAGGCATGCTTCAGGGTAAGACTTCAACAGTGGGGCAGATAGGTGCGGCTGGATCGTGCAGGAGGGGGAGTTTCTGTACGTCCGCCACACTCTGAGCCGAAGCCCCCAGCCCAAGCACAAGTAGAAAAGTCAGGAACGCGGAGAGGGAGCGCATAGGTTTAGCGTAAAGGACGGTGGAGATTAAGGTGCACCAACGTAATGCCGCGGCGAGAACAGCAGGATCAATACCTTTAGCGCGGGAAGGATATGCGACAATCCTGAAACGAATTCACTCATGCTCAATCACGGGCTTTTTCGTAACAGGAAAAGCAATTGGATTTTGAGCACCTTTTGTAAAATACGCGCTAACTGAGTGATTCAAATATCGGTCACGGATTTCTGCCGGAGCGACGTGACCAACAAATTCCCAGCGCCCGATCCCGCTATCCGGAGGGAAGGAGCGCGTGGTATACGGTGTTGATTGCGCTTTATGCCAGCTTTCTATTTCGTAAACCTCGCGAACTACACTTTCAAAAACGGCAAGGGCGTATTTGACAGATGCACGTCGCCATTCTGCAATTTTCCAAATCCCCCTAGTCACCTCATAAAGTTCCTCAGCACTCATGCCGTGGCGGTAATTCTGATTGATGCGAATCAGCATGACTGAATCTGAAATGATTGCAGGGGGCGCAGCGTAGTAAGCAATCAACTCTGAGAGGGTTTTGCGCCCAGATTTTACGCTTTGCCAACCCCTGACGAGATTTGACAGGTTATCCAGTCCCAGTAAGTCAATGACCGCCGCCTCAATACGGAAGGCTGTGACTTCGTCAGGTAGACCATGCACAAGTACTTCTATTCTTGGTTGAAGTCCATCATCGCGTAGCTCTTTTAGGATGCGTACCTTCCGCGTTTCACCGGTCTGCGATAGGTGAGCAAGCACCCTGCCCCCCTGACCTTTCCCAACGTAGAACACTTTGTTGTTACGCGGATCAATGTACAGGTACACATAAAAGCCGAGGTGTTGAGCTACTTCGGGAGGAATTATGTAGGTACTTTCCGACGAGTTGCAGTTAAATTCCGGCGTTGGCTTCAAAGCGCTGCCCGATTTATCTTTATCCGCATTTGCTGTAGCCGCACGCCTGGCACTTGAGGCAGCCTTCTTCGCGGATCACGGCTTTTTCTTCGCAGACGGGGCAGCGTTCGCGTTGCATGCCGTCGGTGCTGACGCCGTGCGTGGTGGTGCTGGTGGGGGCGGGCGTGTCGATGCTGCCGCCGGCGAGGGGCGGAAGCTGGGCCGCTTCCATGTCCTTCTGGAAGGTGTCGAGAGCCACGGCGATCAGGTCGGCTTTGCTGCCCACCAGGCGGCCGTTGTAGCTGCCGTACAGCCCGCCGTTGATGCCGCGCAGGGTTTTGATGATGGCGCGGGCAGGCACGCCGTACTGGAGGGCAATACTGACCACGCGGCCCAGCGCTTCGCTGTCGGCGTTGGCCTCGTCTCCGGCACGGCCCGAAATGACCATGACTTCCACGGGTTTCTGGTTCAGGTGGTTGACCGTGACCAGGAAGCTGCGGCGGTGGCCGCTGGTCGGGTCGGTCAGTTTCACCATGTCCGTGATGCCCTGAAGGCGCGTGGGGCGCTCGTAGTGGGGTCTGGCGGGGGTGGTGGCCTGTGGCTGCTGGGCGGTGGGCAGGGTGGGAGCGGGGGTGGTGCCTGCGGCGGCCTGCCCCTGACCTTCGGTGCTTTCCCCCATGACTTCCGCGGCGGCGTCCACCTGGGGTTCTTCTTTCTTGGCTTTCTTCTTGCTGGTGCTCAGCACCTGGAACTGGCGGCTGCCGTCGCGGTACACGGTGATGCCCTTGCAGCCGGTCTTGTACGCCTCGCTGTAGGCGTCCTGCACGTCCTGCACGGTGGCGCTGTTGGGCAGGTTGATGGTCTTGGACAGGCTGTTGGCGGCGTGCTGCCCGCCATCGTCGAAGGCACGTTGCACGGTGCCCTGCATACGAACGTGATCGACGGGGCTGATGTCGTGGGCGCACACGAAGACGCGCTGCAATGCCTCGGGAATGAAGGTCAGGCCGACCACGCTGCCGTGGTTCTCGCTGACGGCCTCGGTGACCTTGTCCCAGTCCCAGCCGCCCTGCCCATCTGGCTGCGCTGTGCTCATGCCCTGCGGGGCGGGGTAGGTTTCGAGCAGTTCCACGAACAGCGGGGCCAGCAGGGCGCGGTACTCACTGCCAATCTTGCGCCAGATGAAGGGCGAAAAGACGGGTTCGATGCCGCTGGAAACGCCCATCAGCATGCTGGTCGTGCCGGTGGGCGCGACGGTCAGCACGGCCACGTTGCGGCGCGGCGCGTGCGGAATCTTATCCGCGTAGCGTTCATACACGGCGTAGATGCCGCGCTCTGCGCCCAGGCGCTCGCTTTCGGCCACGGCTTCCTCGCGCAGGGCGCTCATGATGTCGTAAATGGCCTGCCGCCCGGCCTCGTTGTCGTAGCGCAGGCCCATTTTGATCAGGGCGTCCGCCAGCCCCATGACGCCCAGGCCCAGGCGGCGCAAGTCCTGACTGGCCACGCGGTTGTCGTCCAGCGCAAACACATTCACGTCCAGCACGTCATCCAGGAAACGAACGCAGGTTCTGACATCCTTGCGGAACGTCGGATAATCGAAGTCGCTGCCTTTGACGTACGCGGCGAGGTTGATGGCGCCCAGGTCGCACGGTTCTCCAACCGTGAGCGGAATTTCACCACATGGATTCGTGCTGCGGATTTCATAGCGTTTCCCCAGATTCTTCAGGGCGCTGTATTCATTGACGCGGTCATTGAAGATCAGTCCAGGTTCGCCGGTGCTCCAGGCGTGCTGGGCAATCTCGTCCCACAGCCACCCGGCGGGAATGCCTTTCCGGCCGTCTTTGCTGGTGTACACCGGAACGCCACGTGCGCCGTCTTCGGCGCGTTCGGGCAGGGTCGGGAGCTGGCCCTTGAACTGGCCCTTCTGTTCGGCCAGGTAGTACTTGCCGGGCACGTCCTGCGCCTGGATGGGCCACACGCCGCCGGCCTGGAGGGTTTCCCAGAAGGCGGTGCCCACCAGAATGCTGATGTTGAA
Organism: Deinococcus fonticola; assembly: GCF_004634215.1. Lineage (NCBI taxonomy): Bacteria > Thermotogati > Deinococcota > Deinococci > Deinococcales > Deinococcaceae > Deinococcus > Deinococcus fonticola. The sequence goes on from NZ_SMMH01000010.1 coordinate 43,128, forward strand.
GGTGGAAATGTCGCCCTCGGAGGCTTCGCGGTCGAGGTCTTTGGCGGTCAGGAAGTCCAGCACGTCGGGGTGCTCGATGGAAATGGTCGCCATCCCAGCGCCGCGCCTGGTACCGCCCTGCCTGACCACACGCAGCACGGGCGCGTATACGTAGCGCAGGGTGTTGATGGGGCCGCTGTGCTCGCCGCCCCGGTTGGCCCATTCCAGAAAGTTGTCGAAGATTTCCAGCAGGAAGCTGACGGGGCCGCTGGACGTGCCGCCCGAACCCTTGATGGGCGCCCCTTCCGCGCGCATGTCGGAAAGGTCGATGCGGGGTTCCAGGCCCAGTTTGGCGGTTTCGGCCACGCTGCGGGCCGCGTCGATGATGCCGCCCATATCGTCGGGAACGGCATGAACGCCTTCAGGCAGGGTGCGGACGACGGAAACGCCGTGGGCGCGGGCACGGGCGACCAGTTCGGGGGCCATGGCGTGGCCGTACACCACGCGCGTCCAGTTGCGCACGGCGATAGGCTGCTTGTCCCCGTCGGGCTGGGTGGGCGGGCGCATCAGGCCCTCAATGAAATCCTGCACGTCGGCGTGCGCCGCGCTCATGTAGACCCAGCCGCGCACGCCGCTGTCCGAGCGGCTGCTCTGGGCGCGGGGGGTATACACGTCGAGGTTCACGCCGTTGCCGCCGCCGACTTTGGTGACCAGCGCCAGTTTCCGGGCGACTTCCATGACCCCCTCGAAGGAGCTGGGTTCATGGTCGGTGGCGCCCTGCACGAAGCAGTTGAGGACGTTGCCGTGCTGCGTGCCCGCGCCGGCCAGCACGCGCCCGCCGGGGCAGAATTTCTTCTCGGCCATCAGGTCGTAGTATTCCTGCGCCCAGCTCTGGCGCATCTCCGGCTGCTCCGCCCCGGCAACCCAGTCGGCAATGCGCCAGAACATGCCGCTGATGTTGCCGTCCCCCTCCTGCAAGTACTGGCGCCCCGCGATGTGCTGGGCGTTCTCGTCGAAGTGCTGGGCGGTCTTATCGGTGCGGGAGGTAACGGTCATGGCAGGAAACTCCTTGCGGCAAGGCGAAAAGTGGACGGCAGAACGCGGCCGCCCCGTTCAGAGAGAGCAGCTCGACAACAAAAAACAGTGGCGGGATTCTTACCCGCGCTTAATCTCTGAAGCAGACTGTAGCACTCGTGACACACCAGATCTAGCACCCAGTCCAAAACAGATACAACATATTGATCCCGACGCCACTTCGGCACCGGGATCAGCGGAAAGCAGGGTATGCGGTCAATTCTAGCGCAGCCAACCCCCGGAATAGGCCCAGGTTGAGCGCTCAGGCGTCCAGTTTAATCAGGAAGCGTCCGCACGAGGGACACTTCACGGGCGGCAGCTTGTTCTGCGCCACCTTCTGCTGAATGTTCACGGGCAGCATCACGTTACAGGCCGCGCAGCGTCCCGCCTTGACCTCCGCGATGCCCTGGCCTTTCTTGGCCTTGCGGATCATGTCGTATTCCTTGACGGTGCGGGCGTCCAGGTTTTTCACCAGTTCGGCGCGCTCGTTGCGGGAATCCTCGCCCTGGGCACGCAGGTCGGCAATGCGCTGCTCGTCCTGCGTCTCCAGTTCCGCCAGGCCCGGACGCCCGGCACGGTACTGCTCGCGCAGGCCGCCCGCCTTCCCGGTCAGTTCACGCTGGCGTTCACGCAGCGGGGCCAGGTCTTCTTCCATTTCCTCGCGGCGTTCCTCGAGTTGCTGAATGCGGCTGCCGTACTGGCTCTGGGCGCGGGCATCGAAGGCATTTTTCTCCTGCTCGTCACGCGCGTGGGCAATCTGGTCACGCACGCTGGTCAGGTCGAACTCGGCCTGCTTGAGGCGCTTTTCCACGCCTTCGAGCGTGATCTCGGTTTCTTCCAGTTCATTGTTCAGGCGATCCTGCTCGGCGCGGGCGGCCCTCAAAGCTTCAGGATAATTTTTTTCCTCGGCACGCAACTGGTCGAGGCTCAGATCGAGTTCCTGAACTCGGTGCAGGCGTTCAAGGGGGGTCTGGTCAGTCATCGCTTCCAGTGTACCCCCGAGCAGCGTCAACACGCCCGCATGAAAAGCCAGATGAAAAGCCGGACGAAAAGACAGTGTGCCGGTCAGGCGGTCACTGGCCGGCGCACCGCGCGGCGGTACAACCCCAGGTAAATGGCCACCACACTGCCCAGGTACATCAGCAGCGTCCACCCGAACAGCAGGTTGAAGGCCGCGCCGAACGGCAACCAGCCGCGCACCACGCCCGACAGGATGGAACTGGCCGCCCAGCCCAGGTCCCAGGCGATGGTGTTGACCGCCGAGTACATCTGGCGGTCTTCCTCGGGCAGGCTGGACATGGCGTAGGCGCTGTACACCGGGCCGGCGGCGTTCATCAGCGCCCCGCGCGTGAACATGGCCGCCGTGACCATCCACAGCTGCGGCGCGAAGCCCAGCATGGCCAGGAACGGCAGGCTGCTGGCCTGCACCACCAGCACCGCCTGAATCTGGCCCATTTTTTTGACCAGCAGCGGTTGCAGCAGCGCCGTGGCCGCCGTGGCCAGGCTCGTCCAGGCGAAGAGGCTGCCCAGGCTGGCGTAATCCACGTCAAATTTCCCCTCGATGAACACGTTCAAGAAGGGAATGGTCGCGCCGGCACCCAGGCCCACCAGCACGTTCGGCAAGACCAGCCGCGCCATGGTGCGCTTGTCCTTGACCGCGAAACTGCGCCCCACCGGCCGGGGTTGCCCACTGGGGCGCAGCAGCAGCACCGGCAGCAGGCCCAGCACCTGCAAGCCCGTGGCGACCAGCAGGGCGGTGCGCAGGGCATCGACCCCCTGGGCGGGCACGTGGTTCACGGCGGCGTACCACTCGGGAATGCGCCCCCCGATCATGTTCCCCACGAAGCCCGAACCGGTCATCAGGGCGCTTTGCAGGCTGAACAGGGTCACGCGGTTTTTCTCGCTGCTGTTGTTCGCCATAAAAGGCGTGGACGACACCACCGTCAGGGCCGCCCCCGCCCCCTGAAGCAGGGCGCCCAGCACGATCAGGGACGCGCCCGGCGCCAGCGTAATGATGAGGGTGCCCACCAGCGCGAACACCGCCCCCAGCTTCAGGGTGTTGGCGTTGCTGATGCGCCGGGCCAGCGCCACCGCCGGCAGGCTCAGCAACGCCAGCGTAATGGCCGGCAGGGCGTTCAGAATGCCCTGCCACTGCGTGCCCAGCCCCAGGGCCCCCAGGTAGAAGTTCAGGAAAAGCATCATGAAGGCCTGCGACAGCCCGAACGCGAACGCCGACGCCAGGTACAGCCAGATTTGCCGCGAGAACCGCCAGTTCACCGTTCCCCCCAGCGTAGGGTGCAGAACCAGAGGCCAGCAGAACGTCTAGGCTTCGGCATGCTCCACCCCCACTTTCGGGCAGAAGGTGGCCATCAGGCACGCGGCGCAGTGGGGTTTGCGGGCGTAACACACGCGGCGGCCATGCAGGATCAGGCCGTGGTGCGTGAAGACCCAGCTGGCTTTCGGAAAGAGGCTTTCCAGATCGCTTTCCACCTTGTCGGGATTGGTCTGCACGCTCAGCGCCAGGCGGCGGGCCAGGCGGCCCACGTGCGTGTCCACCGCGATGGCAGGGTAACCGTAGGCGTTGCTCAGCACCACGTTGGCAGTTTTGCGGCCCGCGCCAGGCAGCGCCACCACCGCCGCGAAATCGTTCGGCACTTCACCGCCGTGACGCTCCACGAGTTGCCGCGCCAGGCCCACCAGGTTCTTCGCCTTGGCGCGGTACAGCCCAATACGCCGGATAAACGGTTCGATGTCCTCCGGCTCGGCCTGGCTCAGCGCCAGCGCGTCGGGGTAGGCGTCAAACAGCGCGGGCGTGCAGGCGTTCACGCTGACGTCCGTGGCCTGGGCGCTCAGGACGGTGGCCACCAGCAGCTCGAAGGGCGTGCGGAACTCCAGTTCGCAGGCCGCGTCCGGGTACAGGGTTTCCAGGGACGCCAGCACCTGCGGCGCACGCGTTTTCGCCCCCCTGGGCAGGCGAACAGAGGATGAAGAGGTCACATGGGCCAGCCTACACCTGCCTTCCCCCGGCGGCAGTGACCAGATGGCGTATTGACGAAACGTTCCCCTGCCCGCAGCACCAGGAATGGACGTCCTGTCTTTACAGGCATGAGGCTGTTTGCCTGATGCTCGGCCTGCTGGCTGGCCTGGCTGGGTCTCCCGTTGGGCAAGCTGGCTTTTGGAGGCTGGGCCGTGAGCACATCGCCACGACCTGAATGCCGTGATGACCGCCGTGGTGCTGATTCAGTTGATGCCAGGCAGCGGCGTGCCTCAAGTCTCTGAGAGCATTCGCAGGAGGACGCCGAGGTTCTCTTCCGGTGTTCCCTGCGCGCTGTCCAGCACCAGGCGGGGGCACTTCCAGGCCTCGTACCCTGCCGCACTCTGCTGCACCTGCGCCCAGTCAGGGGGCTGCCACTTCCCTTCCCGCTGGGTGGTGTCGGCGCGGCGAAACTCCACACGGCGGCGGTGCTCGGTCAGGTCGGAGCAGATGACTTCGATATTCACGAGTTCTACACCACCTTCCAGGGCGACGGTCGCCCAGGCCTCGCGCGTGAGGTCGATGGGATTCACGCTGTCCACCACCACGTTCAGGCCCTGATTCAGATTGTCGGCCGCGACCGCGTAAGCCGCCGCATACCCCTCAATGCTGGCCGGGGTTCCGGTGGCGTTCAACAGGGCCGCCTCGATGGAATCGACGCGCAGGTAAACAGCCTTCAGGTGCCGCGCCAATTGGCGAGCCAGCGTCGATTTTCCGGTACCGGGCAGACCACCGAGGACATATAGCACGTTACTTCTTGTGCGGCGGCCGGTTTCTGGCACGTTTAATGGTGCCTATGCCGGCGTCACTGTGCATGACCTGCGTGAAAAGTGTCCAGAACTGCCGGGCCTGATCCGGGTCGCGGGTCAGGTTCTCGAAGCGGTAGTAGGCGGCCTCCCCGCCGGGCAGCACGAAGGTGGGGGTGCCAAACACCCCAATTTCACGGGCGTCGTCGAATTCCCGGCGCAGGGCGGCGCGCAGTCCGGCCTCGTCCTGGCGGTCTTGCTCCCACTGCTTCAGGTCCAGGGCGGCTTCCTGGGCCGCCTGGGCAAAAGCGGGCTGATCCAGTTCCTTTTTCTGCTCGAAGTGGGCGCGGTACAGGGCCAGCGTGAAGGCCCAGGCTTTCTCCTCGCCCTGCCGGTAGGCGGCCTGCGCGGCCAGGAACGCGCCGTAACTGGGCCGCTGGTGCTTCAGGTATCCCTCGCCGCCCGCGGCGTCGGTGGGCTGGTCGGTCAGTTTCCAGGTCAAGTTCCCGGCGTTGTCCGGGTGGTTGCCTTCCACCAGCGAGAAGAAGCGCAGGCGGAACGGCTCGCCCTGTTCGCGCAGGGCGGCGGCCAGTTCCACCCCGCGCCAGGCGTAAGGGCACAGGAAATCGAAGAAAAGGTCTGTCATGCCCCAGTGTAAGGAGATCCGAGCGCCGGAAAGCAAGAGTGAAATGTGGTTTTCTTCCATTTTTTAAACGCTTTGGCCCGGCTATGCGGTGACGGATCAGGTTCAGGCGCTCCCTCGAAAAGGAAAGGCAAGGTATGGCAAAGACTGCCATTTTCGCGCGCCCAGCCGCACTAGAGCATGGATACCGCGCGGCAGGCTGCTTTTTTGAAGCGCATTCTGAACAGGCTTTAACCCCACCCGGCACTGCCTGCCAGGACGGCTGCGCTACACCGGAAGCATGAGCACCCTTCCCCAGCAGTTCGAGAACGCCGTCGCCAGCAACGAGGCCGCCGAGCAACTGGCCCGTGAGCTGCAACCCCTGGTGAGGCAGGCCGAGGCACTGCTGCCTCAGGCCGTGCAGGACGCTTTGCGCGGTGAATGGCTGGGGCACCCGCTCCACCCGGCGCTGGTTCACCTGCCGCTGGGCGGGTGGATCGCCGCCGCTGCCCTGGACGCCTGGCCCGGCGGGGACGAGGACACCGAAAAGGCCGCCGACCTGGCGTTGCTGCTGGCGACCCTGGGGGCCCTGCCGACGCTGGCTGCAGGCTGGACGGAATGGGCAGAGTTGCAGCGGCAGCCGCGCCGCACCGGCGTGGTTCACGGGTTGATGGAGGAAACGGCGTTCTTTCTGAACGTCACGTCTCTGCTGGCCCGCAGAAAGGGCAACCGCCGCCTCGGCAAGCTGCTGTCCGGCGCAGGTCTGGGGCTCGCGCTGGCGGGCGGGCTGCTGGGCGGTCAACTGGTGTACGGGCACGGCGTGGGCGTCAAGGAGACCAGGCGTTAGATGGTTTCGGCGCACATCTGAGAAGGGCGACCAGAAGAATGAAGATCCCGGACGTGCTCATTCAAGCGGGCATCGATCATCGCTCGGTTAAGCCGCTGCACGGCCCCTCATCCGTTACCCTGCTGATATGAACCGTTCCCCTGACCTGGTGAAGCTGGCCGTGGTGCAGATGCACATGACGGACAACCTGGACGACAATGTTTCCCGCGCTATGGCGCACGTGCGCGACGCCGCACGGCAGGGGGCGCAGGTCATTTTGCTGCCAGAGCTGTTCGAGAACCTGTACTTCTGTCAGGTGGAGCGCGAGGAGTACTTCGACCTGGCGCACGAGGTCGAGGGGCACCCGTTTATCGGGAAGTTTCAGGAGCTGGCGAGGGAACTGGGCGTGGTGCTGCCCCTGTCGTACTTCGAGAAGGCCGGGCAGGCGCACTACAACAGCCTGGTGTGCATCGACGCCGACGGCACGCTGCTGGGCAATTACCGCAAGACCCACATCCCCGACGGCCCCGGTTACGAGGAAAAGTATTACTTCAATCCGGGCGACACGGGCTTCAAGGTGTGGGACACGCGCTTTGGCCGCATCGGCGTGGGCATCTGCTGGGATCAGTGGTATCCCGAGACGGCGCGGGCCATGATGCTGCTGGGCGCGGATTTCCTGCTGTACCCCACCGCCATTGGATCGGAACCCGCCGAGGTGGAGACGCCCAACACGCACCACATGTGGCAGCGGGCCATGGTGGGCCACGCGGTCAGCAACAGCACGTATGTGGGCGCGGCCAACCGCATTGGCACGGAGGTCGTGAACGGTCAGGAGCAGACCTACTACGGTCACGCCTTCATCAGTGACTTTACCGGCGAGCTGGTCGCGGAATTCGGCGCTGTGGAAGAAGGCCCGCTGCTGCACGACCTGAACCTGGCCGAGGCCCGCAAGTTTCGCGCTGGGATGGGCTTTTTCCGGGATCGCCGCCCGGAACTGTACGGCCCGCTGCTGACCACCGACGGCGTGACCCGGCGCGGGTAAAACCTCAGCAAGAAGGGAGGCGGCGTGTGGCAACGCCGACTCTCCTCTTTTTCTATTTCTATGTCCTGCCTTCAGAACTTCCGGTTTTACGGGCAGAGGTCAGGGGCAGTGGCCGGGGCCGGTGAGGCCGTTGTTGTAGTCGTCCAGGGCGCTCATCCAGGCGTTGACCTGGGCGCGGTCGGCCTTGCTGAGGGTGGCCCAGCTTGCGCTGTCATGGAGGGCCAGGAAGGGGTCGGCGGCAATGACGCTGCTCACGGCAACCGCGTTCATGACCGCAGGGTACAGCGGCCCACGTTGCCCCCTGCACGACTAGTCGACCGGGCGGCTTGAAGGTCGAGTTGTGCCTCTGTCACCCTGGAGCATGACCCTGCCTGTCCATGCAGCCAGCAGCCCGGACGTCCTGAGTGCCGTGAACGCGCTGTGGGAACCCTCGGCCATCCCCGATCCTTACGGGCGCTACGAGGCCGTGCGCGGCCTGAGCCGGGACGGGCTGCTGTTCCTGCCGGAGTGGAACGCCTGGTTTGCCACCGGGTACGCGGCCAACAGCGCGGTGTTGCGCTCGCCGGCAGCCCTGAGCGGCCAGTGGCTGGCGGGGGTGCCGCAGGGCGCCGTGTCGGACGGCATGCAGCTCCTGCGTCACATGATGCTGTGGCACAACGGCCTGCCGCACGCGCGCCTGCGTGGGCTGGTGCAAAAGGCCTTTACGCCCAGGGTCGTGGAGGAGCAGCGCGACCTGGTGCGCTCGCTGCTGGCCGATCTGCTGCGGGACGCCCAGAAGCGTGACAGTGCGGGAGAGACAGAAGAAGTGGAGATCGTGGCCGCCCTGGCGCACCCCCTGCCGGCCCGCGTGATCATGAAGATGCTGGGCTTACAGGGCGGGGACGAGGAGAAATTCCTGCGCTGGTCCGGCAGTGTCGCGGAGCTGCTGGGCGGCGCGGATCAGTCGCCTGCCCTGCTGGCGCGCATCGACGCCGACGCCCGCGAGATGCGGTCTTTTTTCCGTGACCTGGCCGATGAACTGCGCCTCCACCCGCAACCCGGCCTGCTCTCGGCCCTGGCCGCCGCCCAGGACGGGGGGCAGCAGCTCAGCGGCGACGAGCTGCTCTCGAACGCCGTGCTGCTGCTGACGGCCGGGCACGAAACCACCAGCAACCTGATTCCCGGCGGGCTGCTGGAGCTCTCGCGCCAGCCCGGCGCCTGGGCGGCGCTGGTGCATGACCCGCGTCACCCGGGCGTGGCCGACGAACTGCTGCGCGTGGTCGCCCCGGTGCAGTTCGACGGGCGGCAGCTGGGGGCCGACCTTCAGGTGGGAGACCAGACCCTGAAAGCCGGACAGGGCGTGCAGCTGATCCTGGCCGCCGCCAACCGCGACCCGCAGGTCTTTGCGGATCCGGCCTGCCTCGACTGGGACAGACCGGGCAGCAGCCGCCACCTGGCTTTTGCCGCTGGGCCACACTACTGCCTGGGGGCCAGCCTGGCGCGCCTGGAAATTACGGAAGTATTCGCGGCGCTGGCCGGGCGTTTCCCGAATCTGAAGGTCACGCAGCCGCACCCGCCGTACAAACCCAACCCGGTGCTGCGCGGCCCGCAGGAACTGCACGTCCGGCTGGGCTGAACCGGTCGTCTTACTCCCGGGGTCAGGTGTCCTCGGCCTGGGGCGTCAAGGTGGGCTGATCCGGCAACGTGAACGAGAACGTCGCGCCCGCGCCCGGAGCGCTGTTGACCCAGATGCGCCCCCCGTGCTGCTCCACGGCGCTGCGCGTCACCGACAGGCCAATCCCGCTGCCGCCGTACTGGCTGGCGTGGTGCAGCCGCCGGAACGCCTCGAAAATCCGCTCGTGGTACTTTTCCTCGATGCCAATGCCGTTGTCCTGCACGTGAAACACCCAGGCGTCGTCGCCCCGCTCGGCCCGCACGCCGACCAGCGGGGCACGCGCCTCGTCCCTGAATTTCAGGGCGTTGCCCAGCAGGTTCAGGAACACGTGGTGCAGCAGCTCGCGGTTGGCGGTCACGGTCGGGAGCGGCCTCACGTGCAGTTCGCCCTGCACCTCGGCCAGGCGCGTTTGCAGTTCCTGACGCACTTCACCGAGCAATGTGTTCAGGTCGACCGCCGTGGCCGTGCGCGTGGAGCGCTGCACCCGCGAGAACACCAGCAGGTCCTGAATCAGGTTCTTCAGGCGGTGCGTGGCCGACATGATGAATTCGACATACGTGTCGGCCCGCTCGTCGAGTTGCCCGCTGTAACGCCGGGCCAGCAGCTCGGTATAGCTGCCGATGGTGCGCAGCGGCTCCTGAAGGTCGTGGCTGGCCACGTAGGCGAACCGCTCCAGTTCACCGTTGCTGCGCTGCAGGTTCTGGTTGACCTGCTGCAGGTTCAGGTTCACCTGTTCCAGCGCCGCGCGCTGCGCCTGAAGCTGCTGCTCGCGCTCGGCCACCGCCGCCGCCATCTGGTGCACCTGACCGCCCAGTTCGTCCAGCTCACGAACGCGCAGCGGCTCGATGCGGCGCCCGTACTCGCCCGAGGCGATGCGGCGGGTGTTCTCGGTCAGGGCGCCCACGTACCGCGCGAGCAGCCGCAGCACCTGCCGCCCGGCCCACGCCAGCAGCAGCAGCCCGCACAGCACGCCCAGCGGCAGCAGCCGCAGGCGGTTCAGGGCGGCGCGGCTGTCCGCCACGGCGCCCGTCAGGCGGGTGTTCTCGAAGCTGATCATGTCCGCGAGCACCTGCTTGGCCCGCACGGTGTGGGCCAGCCCCTGCCCCCCGCTGACGAGCTGCACGGCCCGCTCTAGCGACTCGCGCCGCGCCGCCATTTCCGGTTCGGCGGCCTCCCGTTGCCACAATTCCACCTCGTTCAGCAGCCGCGTCAGGTGGCGGCGTTGCCGCTCGCTGATGATGCGCGGGCGGTACTCGGCGACGTGACCCTGAAAATCCAGACGGCCCTGCGTGTACGGTTTCAGGAAGGCCGCCTGGCCGGTGATCACGAAGCCGCGCTCGCCGTTCTCCATGTTCGAGAGGTCGGTGACCATGTGCCGCAGCAGCGTCAGGCGGGCCTGCGAGTCGGTAACGAGCCTGTTGCCGCTGGCGATGGTCTGCAAACTGCTGATCAGGACGCCCAGCGCCAGCAACAGCAGCACCAGCGGCAAAATCAGGGGTTCGAGCAGCACCCTGGTCAGCGAACGGCTGCGCGGGGGACGGAAAGGACGCTGGGCAGGAAGGGCGGAAAAATCGGCGTGGTGGCCGGGGCCTGGAGACATCGCACTGCCAACTATACGGCGCCGCGTCGGCGGGGATGGACAGCGCCTGGAATGACGCTGCCTTCACCGGTGGGGGCTACACTGGCGGCCGTGCTGTGGACGGATGCCCGCGTGATGCTGCGCCTGCTGGCGCTGCTGCTGACCAGCGAACTGGTCAGGACGGGCTTTTTCGTGGCGGTGCTGCCACTGGTCGGCCCCCGGCTGGGCCTGAACGCCGGGGTCATTGGCCTGATGGTCGGGGTGCACTACCTGATGGACGCCCTGGCCAAGGGGCCGCTGGGCCTGGTCGCCGAACGCTGGGGCGTGGGCCGCCTGCTGCTGCTGGGAACCCTGCTGGGTGGGGCGACGCTGGGGGCGGTGAACCTCTGGCCCTCCGCGCTGCTGGCCACGCTGCTTAGTGGACTGTGGGGGCTGCTGTACGCGGCGCTGTGGCCTGGCGTGATGAACGCCTCGCACGCCCTGGCTCGCCCGGAGCGGCTGGCCCGTGCCCTGGCGCTCAGCAACCTGAGTGTCGCCCCGGCCATTCTGGCGGGCGTGCTGCTGGTCGGCCCGCTCACGCAGAAAGACCCGGCCCTGGCGTGGACGGTGCTGTTCGCCGCGCAGGCGCTGGCCCTGGGGCTGGCCCTGAGCCTGGTGAAGCTGCGCGTGCAGGCCGTGGGCCCCGGCGCGAACCTGTTCGGCAGCTGGCAACGCGTGGGGGTGCTGCTGCCGGCAGCGTTCACGCAGACCCTGGCGCCCGGCCTGCTGGTCACGCTGTTTTACCCGCTGCTGGACAAGCTGAACCTGAAGCTCAGCAGCCTGATCGCCCCCGGCTTGCTGGCCGCCGGCGCTTTTGCCCTGAGCCTGGGCGTGCTGGGACGCCTGGCCGACCGCGTTCACCCACGCCGCGCCCTGACGCCCGGCCTGCTCCTGCTGGCGCTGACCTTCGGGCTGGTCGCCTTCACCGACACGCCGCCCGTGACGGATCAGCTGTGGCTGCTCGCGCCGCTGCTCGGCAGCGGATACGGCGCCTTCATCGCCGGCTGGAACGGGCTGGTGGGGCGCACCCTGCCGGAAGCCCACCGCGCCGCCGGGTGGGGCACGGTCATGACCGTCGAGTCGCTGGGGTATGCCATCGGGCCACTGCTGGGCGGCCTCACCTGGCACCTCGCCGGGCAGCGCGGCGTGTTTCTGCTGGGGGCCGCCGCTTTCCTGCTCACGGAGCTGTACTACCTGTGGCCCGCCAGGCAGCTCAGCGGCACCCCGAGCCCGGAGCACGAACACCTGCAAAGCGCTGGTCTTGCTCAGCCACCCCCGGTTCCTTCCGCGACCAGGGCAGAGGGAAAAAGCCGGTCATCCTGAGGGCAGACCGCCTGGCCAGGGCAATAAGTGTCCGGCCCCTGCTGGCAGTGAGACCGTCAGACGGCTTCAGAATCTATTTCATGACTCCGGGCAGAGTGCCTGAATTCACTCCAGGCCGTTCAACGTCGTCCTGGCTCCAGCGTCCTTACAGCGCCTTGACTTTTTCCAGCACGTCGTCGGGGCGCACAGTGTATTCGCCGGGCGTGGTTTCCACGTGCTGATAGCGCACCTGGCCTTCCCGGTCGATCAGGAACACCGCGCGTCCGCTGATGCCGCGTTCATCCAGCGCCACGCCGTACCTGCGCGCCACGTCCAGGTTCAGGTCGGCCAGCAGCGGCAACTCGATGCCGTACTCGGCGGCCCAGGCCTTGTGGGTGTAGGCGCTGTCACGGTTGATGCCCAGCACCACCGTGTCCGCGTCGGTGAAGTCGTCCTGGCGGCCACTGTACTCGGGAAGCTGCATGCTGCACACCGGGCTGAAGTCCAGCGGGTAAAACACCAGCACCACGTTCTTGTGGCCCCGGTAACTGCTGAGGGTAATGTCCTGTCCGGTGCTGGCAGGAAGGGTGAAATCGGGCGCGGGCTGACCGGTCAGCGTCATACCGCCCAGTGTAGTGCTCCCAGGGAGCCGCGAGTTGCCCTGACTGCCAAGAAGTTCGGCGAGACTCAGGGGAGCGAGGGGGCGGCGGGCACGCGGCTGGACACACCCGCCAGCTTGCGGGGCACCCGTTTTTCTAAAGTCCGAGCCAAGTGCAGGGCGCGGCGTGGGTGTTAAGCTCAGCGTATGCGCATGGTCGTCATGATCATCTTTCTGGTGCTGTTTGGCCTGCTGGCCATTCTGAACCGGCACTTCCTGACCTACCCGCACACCCTGAACCTGGGCTTCGTGGAGTACAAGAACCTGCCGGTGGGGCTGATGCTGCTGGCCGCCATGCTGATTCCCATGCTGGTGTTCTACTTCTGGGCCAGCGTCACGAAACTGCGGGCCGAGGCCGACACCGCCAGGCTGCTGCGCGATATGGAGTCGCTGCGCACCAGCCTGGACAGCCAGGAAGGCAGCCGCTTCCAGCAGCTTCAGGCCCACCTCGATCGCCAGTTCACCGAAATGCAGAGCCGTGAAGCGGGCCGCGCCCTGCCCAGCAGCGCCAGCGAGGTGGCCTCCCTGGCCGCGAAACTGGACGCCATGAAACGCGACCTCGACCTGCAATTCGACCAGATAGACGACTACCTGAAACGCAAACTGGGGTAATTCGCGCCACGTGCCGTTCGTGCGGTAGCCCCATCGCAGCGCCACTTTGCCGGCACTCTTCTGGCCTTCGAGCGCTTCGCTCTTGAAGGTCAACTCGACTCGTTGAACTGCGTCCCATGTCTTGCACCGTGTCCAATGGTTTCGGCGGTGCGCGACTAGAATGCAGCTTAAGGAGATGAGTTCAATGGCCCTAGATCGTTTCTTTCGGCGGCGTCGCCCGCAGCAGCAGCAGACGCAGGTGGACACCCCGGACTTGTGGACGCAGTGCCCCGCCTGCAAAGAAGGCCTGTACAACCGCGAACTGGAGGCGAACGCCTTCGTGTGCCCGAAATGCGGGCATCACCTGCGCCTGAACGCCCAGCAGCGCATGGATGTGCTGGTCGACCCCGGCACCTTCCAGCAGCGCTCGGGGCGCATTCGCCCGACCGACCCGCTGGAATTCAACGATACCGAAGCGTATACCGAGCGCCTGAGCCGTGCCCAGCAGAAAACAGGCCGCCCGGACGCCATTCTGACCGGAACGGCGGAAATCGGCGGCATTCCCGTGACGCTGGCGGTCATGGATTTCGCGTTTTCCGGCGGCAGCATGGGCAGTGTGGTGGGCGAGGAAATCTCGCGGGCGGCCGAGCACGCTGCGCAGGCCGGAACGCCGCTGATCATCGTGTCGGCCAGCGGCGGGGCCAGAATGCAGGAAAGTGCGCTGTCCCTGATGCAGATGGCCAAAACCACGGTGGCGCTGGAACACCTGGCGCAAAAGGGCCTGCCGTACATCAGCATCCTGACCGACCCCACGACGGGCGGCGTGACCGCCAGTTTCGCCACCATCGCCGACGTGATCATCGCCGAACCCGGCGCCCTGATCGGCTTCGCCGGGCCGAGGGTCATTCAGCAGACCATTCGCCAGAACCTCCCGGAAGGCTTCCAGCGCGCCGAGTTCCTGCTGGAGCACGGCATGGTGGACGACGTGCTCGACCGCCGCGAGCACCGCAGCTACCTGGCGAGCCTGCTGGGCCTCCTGACGCGCCGCGAGGCGGCCAGCGCATGAGTGGGCCGTTCATTTCGCGGCTGATGCGGAAGCCCACCAAACCAGCCACTCCATTCCCGGGCCGCTCTTTTCTCCTTCTCACTTCGTTCGGATTGAACCGCCACTTCACAGTTCAACCGGAGGCTTTATGAGCACCTTCAGCGAAGCCCTGCGGGAACTGGAAGCCCGCCTGAAAGACCTGGAAGCCACCGCCCGCAAGACCGGGCAGAACCTGGACGCCATCATTCACCCGCTGCGGGCTGAAGTGGAACGCCAGAAAGAGCAGGAGAACCAGCCGCGCCTGCCGCGGTGGGAGCGGGTGCAGTTGGCCCGTACCAGTGGCCGGCCCACCGCGCTGGATTACGTGGATAGGCTCTGCACCGAGTTCCACGAGTTGCACGGCGACCGCAAGTTCGGGGACGACCCGGCGCTGATCGGCGGCCCGGCCCGCTGGCAGGGGCGGCCCGTCATGCTGCTGCTTCAGCAGAAGGGACGCGACACCAAAAGCCGCCTGAAACGCCGTTTCGGCAGTGCCAACCCCGAAGGTTACCGCAAGGCCATTCGCCTGATGGATCTGGCCGACCGCTTCGGCCTGCCGGTCGTGACCCTGATCGACACGCAGGGCGCGTACCCTGGCCTGGAAGCCGAGGAACGCGGGCAGGGCTGGGCCATCGCCGAGAGCATTCAGCGCATGGTGCGCCTGAAAGTGCCGGCCGTGTGCGTCGTGATCGGTGAGGGCGGGTCGGGCGGCGCGCTGGCCATTGGCGTGGGCAACCGCGTGCTGATTCAGGAAAACGCCTGGTACTCCGTCATTTCCCCCGAGGGGGCCGCCAGCATCATCTGGAAGGACGCCAGCAAAGCCCCGCTGGCCGCCGAGGCCCTGAAACTCACCGCGCCGGATCTGCTCGACATGAAGGTCGTCGAGGAGATGATTCCCGAACCCCCAGGCGGCGCCCACAGAAATATGGACGAGGCCGCCGAACTCCTTGGCCCGGTGGTCAGCCGGCACCTGGACGAACTGAGCCGCCTTGGCCCGGACGAACTGAAAGAGCAGCGAGCAAAACGCTTCAGGGCCCTGGGCGCCTTCACGGAGCAGTAACTGAAGAGCAGTCACTGGGCAGACATTCAAATTCTGCCCAGTTTCTTTATCTGCGGCCCATCCCCAGCGCGTGTGGGCTGAAGCCTACGATGGTGCGGTCTTGTTCCAGCAGGCGGGCGGCAATACGCCATTTGAATCACGCGCCCTGAGCGAAGTGCGCTTAAGCTGGGGCATGAGTGAACCTCGACAAGGTGAGCAGCATTACCTGGATGGCCTGCTGGACATTCTGCGGGAAGCCCTGGAAGGTGGAAGACCGGGTGAGGGAACCTCCTTCGTGGAGAACACGCGTAGCGGCGCGGCGCACGGGCTTTTGCCCACGCTGAGCCGCCTGAGTGCCGCGCAGGCCAGCCGGGATGTTCAGGGCACCAGCATCGCCGGACAGGCGCGGCACGCGGCCTTTCACCTGGAAGTGGCGGTGCGCTGGGATCGGGACGGTGAGCAGGGGCCGTTCGACTGGCCGGGCAGTTTCCTGCCGGAGCAGGTGAACGAGCAGGAGTGGCTTGCTGTTCAGGCCCGCCTGCAACACGCTTATCAGGAGTTCACTGCGTTTGTCGGCACGCAGAAAGACAAGCCTGCCGATAGCGATATTGCCGGCGGCGTGGCGGGCGCACTGGCCCACGCGGCCTACCACCTGGGCGCGGTACGGCAGATGGCGAAAGCGGTGTAGGTTGGCCCGTTCGCGCTGATGAGCCTCAGTGCTTTTGCACGGCGTCGCGCAGCCAGTCCTGGAATTCCGGCGAGGCACGGTCGAATTGCATGGCGATGATTTCCGGCACTTCGTAGGGGTGCAGGGCTTTGATGCGGGCTTCCAGCGCGGGGTACTCTTCGCCGGTGGTTTTAATGAGCAGCAGCGTTTCGGGGTCTTCGGCCACGTCACCCTGCCAGCGGTACACGCTTTGCAGGCCGGGCAACAGGTTCACACTTCCGGCCAGGCGTTCACTGACCAGCGTGCGGGCCAGTTCATGGGCGCGTTCGGGCGGGACGGTGACCATCACAACCAGTGACATACCCGTTCAGGATACCCCGTCAGCGGGGGTGAAGGGGGCTGCCCCAGAAGAAGCCGCAATTCAGGGAAGGCGGATGACCTGGCAGTTCTCGCTGGGCGTGGTGGGGGCGTTCGGCGCGACGATCACCTGTTCTTTCTGGCCCACGAACCCCTGGCAGCGGGCGAGTTGCTCCAGGTAGGCAGGATCGCTGGCGGCCTTCTCGGCGTCGTGCAGCATGTTCACGTCGCGCTGCAGCGCCTGAACGCGGGCGCTGGTCTGGCGGGTGTCCTGCAGCCAGGTGAAGCTGCGGTACACGGTGTGCCCCAGGTGAAAGGTCAGTTGCACGATACCCAGCCCCAGCAACACGCTGGCGATCATCAGGGTCACGGGCAGGCGGCTGAGGGTGCGCCAGCGGCCCGCCCAGGTGCCCCGCACGCCGGGCCAGTCGGTCAGGGCGTGGCCGGTGTCGGGGGTGGGCCTGGCCGCTTCCCCGCTGACCGGGTCATCTGCGCGCGCTGTTTCTTCTGCAACTCCGGTCGCCTCTGCAAGTCCAGTCCTTTCCTGGCTGCCCTGCACCGTACCGCCCTGCGCCGTGCCTCCCTGCACCGTGCCTGACGGGGTTTCTTCCAGGGGGTCAGGGGGAAAAGAAGGGCGGCGCATCAGGGATCAAGGATACGGCACCTACACTGATAGGGATGAGTGAAGCTCCCACCCCCAAACGCCTGCAACACGAGTTCGCCCCGCTCGACTGGTCCAGAGCGCACCGAACCCCCATTCAGATGCGCTACAGCGACACCGACGCGCTGGGGCACGTGAACAACGCCGCTTACGTGCAGTACCTGGAAACGTCGCGGGTGGTGATGCTGGCCGAGCTGCAGGGCGGGTACACCGAGCTGCGTTCGGTGGTGGCGCGGCTGGAGCTGGATTACGTGCGTGAACTGCGGCTGGGGCAGGAGGTGGTGGTGGAGACGCTTATCGGTCACCTGGGCACCAGGTCGATGAGTTTCCTGTCGCGTATCGTGGCGGACGGAGTGCCGTGCGCCTTCGCGCGGGTGATCGGGGTGGGCGTGGACGAGCACAACGCGCCGGTGCCGCTGCCCGCTTCCCTGCGCACCCTGATGGCGCCGTTCCTGGCCGGGGAAAGCGCATGAAGGACGCCAGTTTTGACGACCGGGTGATGTATCAGGGAGACATCTGGGTGCGGATCGACACGCTGCCGCGCCTGCTGGCCGAAGGCTGGCGGCGCACCCTGCGCGAAGGCGGCGTGGTCAGCGTGGTTCGCACGCCGTTTCAATGGGTCATGGCCAGCCCCGTCATCGAGATCGAGACGGGCGGCTACCTGGGCGACGTGGGCCTGTACGTTCCCGAAGTGCAGCTGGAGGAAGCCGTCGCCATTCTGGACGGCCCGGACGGGGAGTAGGGTGGTTCTAAAGTAGCCTGGCCTGAACGCCACAGCAGCGAGCAAACCTCCGTCCATTCTTCTGTACCACGCGCTTTTCCCCACCACCCGCATTTCACAACCCCTACACTGCAGGGCGAGGTTTTCATGACGACAACATCCATGACGGAACCGGTCAGTATCGGCGTTGACGTGGGCGGCACGAAGATTGCGTGCGGGGTGCTGCGCGGGGATCAACTGATTGAAAGGCACCTTCAACCCACGCCCGAGACCGGCTGGGAAGCGGTACTGGACGTCATTGCGGCGCAGGTGCAGGGCTTACAGGAGCGGCACCCGCACGCCCGGCTGGTGGGTGTGGGCGTGCCGGGGCCGCTGAACGCCGACCGGACGCGGGTGAAGTTCGCGCCGAACATCTACGGCTTTACGGATGTGCCGCTGGTCGATGGCCTGCGCGAGCGCCTGGGGCAGCGCATCATCCTGGAGAACGACGCGAAGGCCGCCGCGCTGGCCGAGGCTCACCTGGGCGCGGCGCGCGGCACCGAGAGCAGCATTTACGTGACCGTCAGCACCGGCATCGGCGCGGGCCTGGTTCTGAACGGCCGGATCTGGCGCGGGCGGCACGGCATTGCCGGGGAACTGGGGCACGTGACGGTCATGCCCGGCGGCCCGGTCAGCGGCGCGGGCCTGGACGGTGCCCTCGAAGCCGTGGCGAGCGGCACCGCCATCGCGCGGGACGCCAGTTACGCCCTGAACCGCGACGTGTCGACCGCCGAGGCCTTTGAACTGGCCGAGCAGGGCCACCCGGCCGCGCGGCGCATCGTGGAGCAGGCCCTGAAGCACATCGGCGTCGCCCTGGCGGACTTGCAGAAGGTCATCGACCCCGAAGTGTTCGTGATTGGCGGCGGCGTGGCCAGCGTCGGGGACTTCTTCTTCCGGGGAATCCAGAAAGCCGCCAACGAGTACTCGCAGGGGTTCGCGCCTGTCTCCATTCGCCGCGCCCAGCTCGGCACAGACGCGGGCGTGATCGGCGCGGCGCTGGCCGCCCGGCACGGGTGAGCGATCAGGAGAGCAAGAGGAATGGGCTTTCGGTGAATTCCCAGCAAGTTGAGGGGATCTGTTGAAAGTGGCCATGTTTTTGCCGTTGGTCTTTTTT
The DNA here is from genome assembly GCF_004634215.1 of Deinococcus fonticola. Classification (NCBI taxonomy): domain Bacteria; kingdom Thermotogati; phylum Deinococcota; class Deinococci; order Deinococcales; family Deinococcaceae; genus Deinococcus; species Deinococcus fonticola. The sequence goes on from NZ_SMMH01000010.1 coordinate 61,956, forward strand.
GCTTAAGGTCAAGCCAATGTCCGTTTAAGGCCGATCAAGGTGAAGGGCATCACCTGACCCAGGAACAGGCATCACACTGCGGGGCAAATGGCAGACCTGAATGGAGTCAAGAACCTGGGCCAGCAGGCCGAGGCCAAGCTGGAAGGGGCGGCGCGGGCCGCCACCCACCGGGCCGCGCCGCAACTGGAGGCGCTGGCACGCTTCGGGTACGCCAGCAAGGGCGTGGTGTACGGCACTATTGGCCTGCTGGCACTGAGCCTGGTTCTGGGGCGCCAGGGCGCGGCCACCGACGCGCAGGGGGCGCTGCTGCGCCTGCAAGACCTGCCGGGCGGGGGCTGGCTGATGTGGCTGCTGGTGCTGGGCCTGATCGGCTACGCGCTGTGGCAACTGATCCGGGCCACGCTCGACCCGGAGCGGCAGGGCACCGGCGGAAAAGGCCTGGTCAAACGCCTGGGTTACCTCGTGAGCGGCCTGGGCAACATGGGCGTGGCGCTGTTCGCGGCGCGGCTGGCGCGGGAAGGCACGGCGGCCCGCGACGCCAACAACGAGCAGGACACCGTGCGCCAGATTCTGGAATGGCCGGGCGGGCAACTGCTGCTGGGTATCGCGGGCCTGGCCCTGCTGGCGGTGGGCGCCAACTCGATTTACAGCGCTTACGGCGCGAAATTCATGAAGCGCATCGCCTTGACCGACCTTGGGGCGCAGTTCAGCGACACCCTCAAGAAAATCGGGCAGGTAGGCCTCAGCGCGCGCGGCCTGGTTCTGGGGATCATCGGCGTGTCGCTGCTGGTCGCCGCTTTCCGTGACCGGAGTGCCAGCGTGCTGGGCAGCGGCGAGGTTCTCACGTGGCTGGGCTACCAGCCCGCCGGGAAAATCTTGCTGGGTCTGGTGGCGCTGGGCACCCTGTGTTACGGCGTGTGGTGCTTCGTACAGGCCCGTTACCGCCGCATTCGTATCGAAGGGTAAACCTGGGAAGCTGAAAAAGGCCGCCCGTGCGCAGGCGGCCCTTTTACATTACTTTTCTCAAGTGGCCCTTTACAGCCAGGGTTTCTTGCCGATCAGGTACTCGCGCTCGAAATCCGTGTCGGACTTCGTGAGGTAAAGGATGCCCTCGATCAGCCCCAAGAGCCCCAGGGCGCTGCTGATCATGGCCGCCAGAGGCAGGGTCAGGCCCAGCCCCACGATGAACATCAGGAAGCCCAGCACGAACGCCACGATCCACGACCCCACGTTGACCCCCAGCATGATGATGCCGGGATTGTTCATGCCCAGGTAGAACTTGTGAACGCCGAAGCTGCCCAGGAAAATCGCCAGCAGGCCCGCGATCAGTTTCTTCTGGGACACGTCTCCACTGCGGTAAGCCTGCTGGGGCGGCGAGTAAGGCACGGGTTGCTGGGCCGGGTCACCCCAGGCGTCCACCGGCCGTGCCTGCGTCTGTACCTGTGTGTGCGTGGGTGGCGGCGCGGCGGTCTGCACCTGGGCCGCTTCCTGGTGGGGGGCTGGCCTGTGCGGCTGGGCCGGCGAGGCGCGGTGGCTGTTCATTTCATTCACGATGGGCCGCATGAAATCCGACAGCACCTCGGAGGTGCTTTGGGTGGGCCGAGGGGCCACGTCCGGCCCGCTGGGCATGGAAGGGGTTTTCGCCGTATTGCCGGTGGCCCGCGCCACCCAGTCGTCACCGGAGGTGGGCACAGTGTATGCGGGCGGGGGTGGAGGCGCAGCTGGACGCGGGTTCGTTTCCGGCAGTTTCAGATCCTGCGGGCCGCTCAGGGGCGCGTGGCCGGGCGCCTGTGTCGGTGCCGGGGCGGCGCGTGATGTATTCAAGACCTCATCCACCCACGAGGGTTCATTTCCCGGCGGTGTCGGGTCGGGTTTCTTGGGATCAGTCATGACTTACATTACGCGCCCAACCCTGAGAAAGTTGCGTCCGCCAAAATTCAGCCCCGCGCACGGAGCCGCCCTTAGCCCGGCTTCACGCCCGACGCCACGATGACCGGCAGGGGAACCTGCATGGGCCAGGGCAGCGTACGTAGGCGCTCCAGGTGCCGGGCCTCCACCTCGGCGCGCCGCCGCAGCGTCAAGTCCCGCAGCGGCAGGCCCTCCAGCCCGGCGGCGATGTCGGCCCAGCGTTCCTGCACACTGCCCAGCACGTAAGGCACCTCGGTGAGGTCGACCTGCACCTGCCCGAATCCCGCCTGTTCCAGCAGTTCCCGCGCCGCGACCAGCGTGGGAATGCGGCCCAGCGGCGGCGATCCCGGTTTCACGCCCTCTGTCGAGAGTTCCTCGCGCCACAGGCCCGGCAAGGCGCCCATAAGGCCCCGGCCGAACGACGAGAACACCGCCCGTCCGCCCGGTTTCAGCACGCGCCGCCACTCCTGGAGGGCCGCGCCCATGTCCGGCATGAAGAACAGCCCCGCCGCGCACACCACCACGTCGAAGTGGCCGTCCTCGAAAGGCAGGGCCGTGCCGTCGGCCACCTGAAAATCGGCTCCGGCCAGGCCATGCGCCTTGTGGCGGGCCAGGGCAATCATCTCCGGCGCAATGTCCACGCCTGTTACCCGCGCGCCCGTTCGCGCCAGCGCCAGCGCCACCACGCCAGTGCCCGTGCCCACGTCCAGCACCCGCTCGCCGGGCTGCACCACCACCTGACGGGTAAAAAAACGCGCCGCGAGGCTCAGGAATCCCAACTGGTCGTACGTGCCGGCCACCCTGCCAAAGACCGCCGCGTTCTCCAGCGAGAAATTGCGCACCGGAGGGTCAGAAGCCATACGCCAGCGTACCCCAAGCCCACGGGCAGGATTCTTTACACTGGCCCACGACGCATGCCCAGGCCGCACCGGAACAAACTCCCCAGAGGGTGCAACTTCTTGTTTCTCCTGTTCATCACGGCCGTTCTGGCGTTCTGGCGTTCTGGTGCTTCCTGGCATCAGGTCAAGCTGGGCGGGCCTGACGCAGCCCAGAATGGTGGTTACCGTAACCCGCAACGAGTTCGTGAATGTCAGCGTGAAACGGGATCAGGAGTAAGAGGCAGGAGCCTCCTTTCGCCTGCGCCGAGGTGAAGAACAAGTTATACACACTGGGTTCAATTCCAGAGGATCGCGGGAAAACGCCGCCATCCTCTTCCATTTCCCGTAGCGCGTCTTTTCTGCTGCTCACTCCGTTCGGGAAATACCGCTCTAAACAGCGCGATTTCCGCAGTTGATCTCATTCGGCAGAAAGTCGACTCCGGGCGCTGCACCGAGCGCACCCAGGCCAGAGAATTTGTGCCCGGACAGCAAATCAGGGTTGACCGGGACGACTGGGACAGTGATCGCCCGAGTTCTGCGGCGTTTGCGGGTATGGAGATGTTGCTTTGGCGGCTGCCCCTGCTGCTGGTTTATTCTCTTGCCGCAGAGGTGAGGCGGCACTGAACCTGCCCCCTTCAGAACAACTCCAGACCGTCGCTGTTGCCTGCCAGCCACGGCGCGTTCAGGCGGGCCAGGGTCACCAACTGCCGCGCCAGCGGGGAAAGGCGCCACGCCTCTCCCCCGTTCGCCCCCATCAGCAGCCCCTGTTGCCCTAACCCCAGCAGGGTCGCGCCCGCCTCGTCGCGTGACCACCCCGGCAAGCGTGCCCCGGCGGGCAGGATGTCGGCGTAAGGGTCAAGTGGATCGAGGGCGCCCACCACCGCCAGCAGCACCCCGAACTCGCGTTCGGAGAGCCCTTCCAGCACACGCATGGTCTGGAATTTATCGACCTGGGGCGCAGGAAAAGTGAGCAGGCACCCCGTCAGCGAACGCGCGATCAGGCGCAGTTTGCCGTCCGACTCGGCCACTTCTGCCGCCCGCACCGCCTGCACCACGTTGGCCCGGAAGGCGTCGGAGCGCAGGTAAGCGTGATCGACCTGCGCCGCGCCCTCCTGCGCCAGCAAGGCCAGTTCGTGCTGGAAGTGTCCGGCCAGCCGCTGGGCTTGCTGCGCGTTCGCGTAAGCGAACCAGCCCGACAGGGACGCGGCGGGCAGCCCCAGCGGTTCCAGTGACCGCAACGCGGGAAACAGGGGCTCCAGGGCATTAACCACACCACAGATCGTCGGTGAAAAGCGCCTCACGGTCAACAGGTAACATCCAGGGACATGAGCCGCCCTGCCTTCCCCGTCACGCTTCTCGCCTTGCTGGGCTTGGCCCAGGCCACACCCGCCCCTACCATCGACACCAGCCAGATGCTGCGCATGACGCCCCAGCGCACCCAACTGACGCTGGAGTACATCCGGCAGCATTACGACGCCAAAGCCAGCAGCATTCAAATTACGCCGCTGATGATCGTCATTCACTGGACGGCCACGGGCAGCCTGAAATCGACGCTGAACACCTTCAAACCCGAGGTGCTGAGCGGCAGAACGGACATTCAGAAAGGCGGAAAACTGAACACGGGGGCGCACTATGTCGTCGACCGGGACGGCACCATCTACCAGCTGATGAACGAAACGGACATGGCGCGGCATGTCATCGGCCTGAACCGCTTCGCCATCGGCATCGAGAACGTCGGGAACAACGACCTGACGCCCGCCCAGTTGAAAGCGAACACGCAACTGGTGAACCACCTGCACGAGAAATACGGCGTGCAGTACCTGATCGGCCACCACGAGTACGGCCAGTTTCGTGGAACGCCCCTGTGGGAAGAAAAAGACCCCACTTACTTCACCGTGAAAAGCGACCCCGGCGCGGCCTTCATGGCGCAACTGCGGGCGGCCCTGAAAAGCGGGGGCGTGACGTTCAGGGCACTGCCGAAGTAAGGCTCCGGGCCACCTGCTGCAGGCGTTCCGGCACACGGCCCCGCACCCACTGGAAGGGCACGCCCCGCGTTTCCAGGTCTTGCAGAATGAACCCCTGCTGCACCGTGCGAACCTCGGTATTGGCACGCCAGCCGTCCTGCTCGTGTGGCAAGTCCGTGTTGCACAGGAACGTGTGCGCGTAGCGGGTCTTGCAGGCGTCCGCCAGGGCGTGCAATTCGTGCAGGGCGGTACCAGTCAGCAGGTAAGACCACATCAGGGTGGTCGCGGCGTTCGTGTCACTGAAGACCCAGCGGTTCACGCCAGCGGAACGGGCGGCCTCGTCCTCCAGCGCCCGGTGACCCAGCGCGATCTCCAGAAAATGCTCCGGGGTTAACGCGCCGTTCTCACGCTCGTACACGTCCCGCCCGTACTCCCGCACCCAGGTCGTCCTGAACGCCTCCCCGAGCGCCTGTGTCAGCGTACTTTTCCCGGTGCTTTCCGCCCCCAGAACGACTATTCGCTGCACGAAATGCGCGTACACGGCGGGGTCAAGGAACTCACGGTACTGGTGAATGTCAGACCGAAGTTGCGTGCCACTGATCGGCACCCCCTCACGCGCCACGTCCACCATCACGTGCGCCGCGCCCAGTTCTGCCGCCAGCGCCTCTCCGTACGCTTCAGAAGTCAGCACCACATCCGGCCACACGCCCCAGCCCCCCAGTACCGAGCGCACATACGCCCGGTGAACCGCGTCCGGCTCTGTGTTCAAGGGCGGGTTGGGAGCGTCCGGCAACAACGCCAACTGCGGAAACAATCGAACCGGGTAGATTTCCCGCACCCAGTTTCGCCGCAAGGGCGATGGCATGGTCGGAAAATCCGGGCGGCTGTACACCCACACACTCACCTGTTCGCAGCGTGCCAGCGCACGGTCGATCAGAAGCTGATGACCCTGATGAAAGGGCGCGAACTTCCCGATGATCAGGCCGTGGCGGAATTCAGGCATACGCCACAGCCCGCGCCTCGTCGCGCCGCCACTCGCGCCAGCCATACACGCTCATGCCTGCCAGGATGAACTGCAAGGCAAACAGCACCCAGTACCCCGTGTGCCAGAAATAAACGGCCTGAACAGCATTCACGACGATCCACACCGGCCATGACCACGACCACTTGCGCGTCGTGCCGAAATTGGCGATCAGCGCCAGCGTGACCGCCGCGAACTGCACCCAGTTCCAAGCCTGCGAGAAATCCGTGACCGCCACCGTGTAAGCGAAAATGGCCAGGCTGGCCACCCAGGTCACGCCGTACCAGGCAGGCTCGTTGAACCTGATTTCGCCCTTTGCCCGCCGCTTCTCCAGGTGCCACAGGTACAGGCCGTGAATACCGAACAGCAGGTAAGTGACCTGCAAGCCCGCCAGCATCCACTGCTTTCCAGACAGAAACAGCAGACAGTAAGGCAGCAGCGACAGGTTCGACCAGTGCCAGTACGTGCTTGACTTCGACCACAGGTAATACAGGCTGACCAGCACGCAGATGCCGCCTGCAAGGTCAAGAGCTAAAGGCGGAATGTTCAGGCCAAACAGGTTCATGGGATGCCCTCCGGTAAGTGCGTGATCGGGTCAATCCGCCCGGTGAATCCCTCGCCCGCGTAATGAGCCATCACGCGAATCTGGCCCACTATCGCGTCGCTGAAAGCCTCCAAGTCCTCCGCCGGAACCCACAATTCCTGATGCCTTTCCCGGGCGCCCACCACCTGAATCTCGTACTTTGTCGCCATATCCGAGCGAACCTCGAACGCGGTCACGAAACCGACGGGCGGGTCGTTACGTTTCGCTTTCCAGTCCCGGGCGATTTTCTCGGCGTACTCGAAGTTCAGCACGGGGTAAAAGAGCGGCTGATCCGGCAAACGCGGCGGCCACAAGCGCCAGCCGGAACCCGCCACCAATTTCAATTCCTGCAAGCCAGTAGGGCGGTACAGCGTGACGGTCTCCTCCACCGCAGGCCAGGGCAGGGTGCGCGCGGCATGGTCTGGAAAAAGAGTTTGGAGCCAGTCGGAACGGGTCATTTCAACTCCAGTGCAGGCTGCTCAGTTTGTCGCCTGTAGCCAGCCAGTACAGTGCAGCGGCTGTCGCCTGAGCTTTTGTCACGGTGCGGTGAAGATCCTCCTGAAAACTGTTGCCTTTAAAACCGTTTTCTGGTGGATTCACGAACGTTTCCGGGAGCTGGGTAATGTCATAAGACACGTGCGGATCGGTAGCGTAATGCTCGCAGTGTTCATCCAGACGCACAAGAGCTCTTTCAGCATTCAGCCAAAGCATCAATGCACCAAGAGATAACGGCCCTCTCTCCCAGGAAGCCTCAATGTAAACAGCGTGTTCCAGTCTCAGGGTCAGAAACGCTTTGGCTTCTTCCGCCCTACAGAGGCCAGTTTGCTCAATACCTGAAGGTCTGTGGACAAAAACGCCGTATTCTTTCGCGTTCGGTTCTTGCTTGAGCTTCCACCCATTCACGCCCGTCCCCTCACCTCTTCCAGCGAATCCCTGACCACCAGTTCGCCGTCTTTGAACACGGTTCGCATCAGTGAGCCGGGGAAGTCGGTGTCGAAGGTGTAATAGGCGCGGGTGGTCATGCGGCCGTCTTCCATCACCAGATCCAACACGCCGTCTTTGCTGCGTTTGCCGGGATCGGTCACGGGGTCTTTGTAGATGCCCCGGTACGCGCCGTCGATGAGACCCGCACTGGCCTTGTAGGCGAAGCGTTGGGTATCGCGGTCTACTTTTTGCAGCAGGGCGCCGCCCATGCCGAACGCGACATTCTCGGCGGAGAAGCCGTCGATCAGGAGGTTTTGCAGAATCTGGCGGATGGTGTCCTCGTTGATGCCGTCGCCCTGGATGACGCGGACGTGGTTGAGAACCTGATAGCCCTTGCTGTTCACGGTGGTGCCGTACTTGGCGGCCAGGGCCTTCACGGCCAGGCGCACCATGGCGGGGGGATCGCCACTGTCGGGGCGGACGACCAGGGTGGCGCCGCTCTCGATGACTTCCTTTTTCAGGGTTTCGCCCCAGTGAACGTTGATGGCGTGTTTCAGGTCGTAACTGTCGCTCACCACGGCGTAGATGCCGCCCTTCTTGCCGAACATCCGGACCATGTTGCGGTACGCTTCGACTTCGTTTTCCTTGCCCCAGCTGGTGATGGTGCTGTGTTCGGCGGCGGGGATGGAGTAACCGGCGATGTCGGCGCCGTAGTGGTTGCGGGCGACGCGCAGGGCTTCGAGGGTGTCGCTGCCCTGGAAGTTCACGAGGTGCGCCAGGCCGCCCAGGCCGGCACTTTCGCGGCTGCTGACGCCGCGGCTGCCGAAGTCGTGGAGCTTGAACGGCAGTTCCTCGGCGGCGCGGTCGCTGGTCTTCTCCAGGGCTTCTTTGATGATCTCGCGGATGGCGTGGCTCTGGGTGCAGACGGTGGTGGGGTACCACACGCGCATCAGCATGGTCTCAAACCAGCCGACCAGCCAGGGCAACTCGGGGTCGGTGTTCGTGCAGCTCATCAGGATGTTGTGGATGGGGACGCTTACGCCTTCGGGGACGGCGCGGATTTCCAGGGGGAGTTTCCCGCCGTGCACGTTCACCACGCGCATCCAGCCCTCATAGGGAAAGGGTTCGCCGTGCGCTTCGATCAGGTCGCGGGCTTCCTCGACCATCTCGGCGGTGACGCGCCGCGTCAGATACCGGTCGAGGATGTACTGCAACCCGAAAAAGCGCGTGGTGGGGTACTTGCCGCCGCGGGATTCCAGGTAGCTGAAGAGGCGCGTGGTGCCCTGGGGGTACTGGAGGTAATGGCTGCTCTTGTAACTGTCGGTGTCGAGGATCAGGTTGTCGTCGCTGAGTTTGACCGGGGTGGCAGGTACGGGCATGGTTCATTCTCCTTTAGCAGGTATGGGTGCGGGCGTAGGTTTCGACGTAGCGGGGCTGATCGGCCTCCACAGCCCTGGGGCTGCGGCAGTGGCGCACGAGGGCTATGGCGTCGTGGGCGTTCAGGCCGCTTTGCACCAGGAGGCATGCGGCGAGCATTCCGCTGCGGCCCAGGCCGCCGAGGCAGTGAATGACGATGGTTTCCCCGTGGCGCAGGCGATCCCTCAGGTCTTGCACCAGCGCGTGAAAGGCCGCGTCGTCGGTGGGGGTCTTCACGTCGGGGATGGGGTGATGACGGACATTCAGGCCAAGGCGGGCAGCCTCGGCGTGGTAGTCGTCCATGTGCCAGCGCTGCATTTCGTCCTGTTCCATCAGGTTGACCAGCAGGGTGACGCCTTTCTCCTTCAGGTGCCCGAGGTCGGTCGTGAGATCGCGGTCATGGCGCAGCTCGTGGCCCTGGCCTTTCTTGCCGGGGGCGATGGTCAGGCCAAGCCGGCCGGGCCAGCGTGGGGGCCCATCTTCTATCCAGGCGATGCGGAGGGGATTCTGGGTACTATTCATCTCAACTCCTTTCTCATAATTTACATTCTTCTTTATTAGTAAAATGAGTCAATAATCCAGTTGGGCAGTCTGATGCAGGAACCAATGCCTGACTCCCCACGTAGTGCCTTACAGTGACCCTACTGTGATGACCAAACCCCCTGAAACGAACGCTTTTCAGTACGCCTGGAAAAGCCCCTGGGTACGCCTGGCGGTGTTTCTGCTGGCCTTCTACCTGCTCTACAGGGTGTTTGGTTCCATCACCAGCGTCGTGGTGGACTTCACGGTGGCGTTCCTGATCGCCTACCTGGCCAACCCGCTGCTGAACTGGCTGGAGAAAGGCCGGGTCAAGCGCGGGCTGGGCGTGGTGTTCGTGCTGCTGCTGTTTCTGGGATTGCTGGCGCTGACCGTCACCCTGATCGTCACGGTCTCGGGGCAATTCGCCCAGCTCATCAAGAACCTGCCCAACCTGGTCAACAACCTGGGCGGCCTCATCGACAACGTGGCAGTGCGCCTCAACAACCTGGGTATTCCCGGCATGGAGAACGTGCAGGAACGCATGACCACCGCCGCGCAGACCTGGGTGCAGAACCTCGACCAGAACCTCGGCCCGATTCTTCAGAACGCCCTGAACTCCACTGGCACGCTGCTGAATTACGTGCTGTCGGTGGGCGGCATCATCGGGCAGATCGTGCTGATCCTGCTGCTGAGCGTGTACCTTATGCTGGATTACAACCGTGTGAACGCCGCCCTGCTGCGGGCTTTCCCGCGCCCATGGCAGCCGCGCGTGCTGGAACTGTCGGCCCTGACCGGGCAGGCGGTGGGCGGGTACGTGCGCGGGCAACTCATCATCGCGTCGTTCATTGGCCTGTTCGTGTGGATCGGTCTGACGCTGGTGGGCATTCCCAGCGCCGCCGCCATTGGCTTTCTGGCAGGTGCTTTCAACATCGTGCCGTACCTGGGGCCGATCATCGGCGCGACCCCGGCGCTGCTGCTGGCGCTGACCATGCCGAACGTGCTGCTGAAAATGATCCTGGTGATCGTGGTGTTTGTGGCCGCCAACCAGATCGAGAGCAACTTCCTGAGTCCATACATCCTGAGCAAGAACACCGACCTGCACCCGGTCACCATTCTGGTCGCCATTCTGGTGGGCGTGGCTTTGATGGGTTTCGCGGGAGCGCTGCTGGCCGTGCCCACGGTGGCCCTGGCAAAATTGCTTCTGGAGAAGTACTACTACCCCAGCCGCGTGTACACCGAGGGGCCATAGCGCAGAAGCTTTCCGCTTGCCGCGTCTGCTGGCGATAACCAGCCAAACACGCTCCTGAGAATAAATAAGCGTTCCATGGTCAACCAGACAGGAAGAAGAAGGCCCGAGTCATAGCCGTTTGCAATGGATCACCATGTCTGCCACCCTCCTCAGGGAAGATAAGAACAGCGCTCCATCTTATCCAGACCATCCAAAAGCGGCTTGAAAGAAAAGCCGCTTTATTTCTCTCTGTGTTTCCTCGATTCCCTGGAAGATGAAGGCCAATGTGCTCCCAGGATATTGAACTCAGGAGGCTGCCTCGTGTCTGACCCGCCCTCCCTACTGTCCCGTGCGCAACTGTTTTGCTTCTTTCTTCCCGTCGTAGGCGTATTGTTCGGCCCACTGTGCAGCGGCCTCCATGTCGTATGCGACACGCCGGAAAGTCACGTTCCAGACACCCTTCTCTCCTTCCAGCAGCGTCCAGCGGGCCAGGGGTGAACCGTCTTTCTGACGGCTGACCGCACCGCAGTTCACGACCGTCAGGTGGCCGAGTTGCCGCACGTGCTCCAGGTGAGAGTGGCCCACAATGACCACGCGGGCGTTTTCGGTGTTTCCCAGGCGTTTGTGCACCTGTTCGTCAGTGGCCCACTGCTTCCCTTCACGCAGCAGGTATTCCCACGGGTCACTGGGCGTGCCGTGCGCGGCGATGACCTCGCCGTGAGCAAGAGTGACGCTGGTGGGCAGACTCGCCACGTATTCGCCGGCGCTGGCGGGCAACACGGCATGCAGCCACTCCAGCATCTCGCGTTTCTCCGTGTCGGGCGTCAGTTGCTCACCCAGGCGCTCGTCGGTGTTGCCACGAATCTCGTGAACGCCATGCTGAGCCTTGAGTTGCTGCTGCAGGTGCCACGCCCCCAGCGGGTCAGCGCCGCCGAAGAGTTGATCTCCCAGGTTGACCCACACGTCCGGCTGCTGGGCTTCAATGTCCTGCACCACCGCTTTCAGCGCGAACTGGTTTCCATGAACATCCCCGAATACCGCTATCTTCATGCTTCAGTCTGCACCTGATTCTTCAATTTCCTGTCAAGTGGCGGCTTCACGCTTCGGCCACCGCCGTCAGAAACGCCTGCCAGCTGGGCCTGGTCGCTGGGTGTATTCGCCAGAGATCCGTTCGGCGTGATGCGGTACAAAGGAGTTCTGCTCATCATCCTCTGCCCCGGTCGCGGGTGAAGTTGTCCAGCCGCACTCCCGGCGCTGCTGGTTGCGGTGGGTTCAGCAGGCTCTCCAGGAGACCCACGCGGCACAGCGCCAGGGGCATTGCTCGACCACGGTTGAGGGCTACAGACCCAACAACAGGAAAGCCCGCCCAACCCATCACTGGGGGGCGGGCATCCGGGATGAAAATTACTCGACGGTCACCGATTTGGCCAGGTTGCGGGGTTTGTCCACGTCCTTGCCCAGAACCGTGGCGGTGTAGTAGGCGAGGAGCTGCATGGCGACCGCGTTCACCACCGGGCTGACCATCTCGTGGGCGCGGGGCACGTAAATCACGTCGTCGGCGTGCTGCGCGTTCTCGGTGTCGCCGTCCGACAGCACCAGGATGACCTTACCGCCGCGTGCCCGAACTTCCTGCACGTTGGAAATGGTTTTCTCCAGCAGGCGGCTCTCGGTGGCGACCACCACCACGGGCAGTTTCTCGTCGATCAGGGCAATCGGGCCGTGCTTCATTTCGCCTGCGGCGTAAGCCTCGGCGTGGATGTAACTGATTTCCTTCAGTTTCAGGGCGCCTTCAAAAGCGGTGGGGCTGTTCACGCCGCGCCCCAGGAACAGGTAATCGCGCGCCTGGGCGTACTTCTCGGCCACCTGCTTGATCTGCTGAACGCGCTCCGGTTGCAGGGCTTCCTCGACCAGGCGCGGCAACTCGCGGGCGGAGGACAGCAGTTCTGCCCCCTCCTGCCCGCTGAGGGTGCCGCGGGCGCGGCCCAGCCACAGGGCCAGCATCAGGAACGCGCTGACCATGCTGGTATACGCCTTGGTGCTGGCCACGCCGATTTCCGGCCCGGCGTGAATGTACAGGGTGTCGTCCAGCTCGCGGGTCATGGAGCTGCCCTTGGCGTTGATGACGCCCAGCGTCTTCGCACCGCCCTTCTTCGCCTCGCGCAGGGCTTCCAGCGTGTCGATGGTCTCGCCGGACTGACTGACGACTATAGCCAGGGTGTTCTCGCTGACCAGCGGATCGCGGTAACGGTACTCGCTGGCCACATCGACCTCAACGGGAATGCGGGCCAGTTGCTCGATCAGGTATTCACCGACCAGACCCGCGTAGAAGGCCGTGCCGCAGGCGATGATGCTGATGCGTTTGAAGCTGGCCGGGTCGAGGTCGATGTCCAGATTCACCTCGCCTGTCTCATCGTGCAGGCGGCCAATCAGGGTGTTGGTGAGGGCCTGCGGCTGCTCGTAGATTTCCTTGAGCATGTACGTGTCGAAGCCGCCTTTTTCGGCAGACTCGGCGTCCCAGTCGATGGTTTCGATATCGCGCTTCAGCTCGTTGCCCTGCAGGTCGGTGACGCGGAAGCCGTCGTCATGCAGCACCACCATGTCGCCGTCGTGCAGGAACACCATCTGGCGAGTGTACGGCAGCAGCGCGGGCACGTCGGACGCCAGGAACATCTCGCCCTCGCCCACACCCATGACCAGCGGGGACACCGTGCGGGCGGCCACGATCTCACGGTGATCGACATGCGTCACCACGATTCCGTAAGCGCCGCGCACTTGCCCCAGTGCTGTGCGGACGGCTTCATACAGGTCACCTTTGTAGGCCTCCTCGATCAGGTGGGCCAGCACCTCGCTGTCTGTCTCCGACTTGAAGGCGTGCCCGCGCTGAAGCAGCCCTTCTTTCAGGTTCAGGTAGTTCTCGATGATGCCGTTGTGAACGATAACAATCCGGCCGTCCTCGGTCGCGTGCGGGTGTGAATTGGTGTCGTTCGGCAGGCCGTGCGTGGCCCAGCGAGTATGCCCGATGCCCAGCGTGCCGGGCAGCGGCTGGGCTTCCAGTTCACCGCTCAGGTTCGCCAGTTTCCCGGCCTTCTTGCGCACGTTGATGCAGGCGCCGTCCCCGATGGCCACACCCGCGCTGTCATAGCCCCGGTACTCCAGCTTCGAGAGACCGGAAATAAGAACGTCCTGCGCCTGCTTCGGGCCAATGTAACCAACGATTCCGCACATAATGCTCCTTCAGGACGCGAACGGCTGAGAGCTCATGGCTTCTGGCACAGACCAGGCCAGAAGTCAAGGCAAAGGCCAGAGAAAGGCCTGGGCCATCCGCATCCAGGTGTCCAGAGAAGTTGTGTGCATCGTACTCCGCTTTATATCCGTGTTGCCACGGGGGTTATGGCGGGGTTTCACGTCAATCGCTTGACGTCGGGTAGGCCCTGCATGCTGGCCTGGAAGCATCCGCAGAACGTCGCTCACTTCCACCTCGTATCCCCAACCTTCAAGGCTGGGGCCTTGCGCTGCCCTGTTTTGTGTGAACCGGACACCAACGGTTCGGGAAGGAAGATAGCATTAAAAGCCCCTCAGGTGAGTACGCTACTCAACCGTTAAGGGACTGGAGCCAGCGGGCCGCTTCCCCCGGGCTTTTCAGGCGCACCAGCCTCAGATGGGGAAACCCCGCCACAAGTTCCGGAATTTCACGCCGCCTTTTCCAGTGCGTGCGCCAGAACCAGCGCAGCGGCGCTTCCGGGTCGAGCAGGGCACCCCGCCACGTTTCACGGTTCCCGTTCCAGAGTTCCTGCCGCGTGACCACGCGCCGCAAGGTGCGCCGCACAATGCGCGGGTACACCACCCACGCCGGGTAATCCAGCCACACCAGCGTCTGTGCCCGCGCCCAGCCGATGTCGCGGGCCTTGCTGTAATTGCCGTCCATCACCCACGACTCCTGCGCCGTGAACAGGCTGACCTGCGCACGAAACTGCGCCAGCGGGGCCACCTGCCAGTCCGGCTGATGGTTCCAGGCATCCTGCTCGCCGTGCGGCACACCCAGCCGGTGCGCCAGTGCCCGGGCAAAGGTTGTTTTCCCACTTCCCGTCGTGCCGATGACAATGACGCGCTGCATTCGCGCAAGTGAAGCACAAAGTGACACAAACAGGCATCGGCCAGAACGCCTACGGGCCATCTTGACAAGTCCAACCCGAAGAAGGGTTTCTCTTTTTTACTATCCCACCCAGCAAATTCACCGTTCAATCAGACCGAGGCCGTCGGGCGCGGAGCGCACGGGCCTGGGAAAAGCAACTGGACGATCAGCACACCCAGCCCTGCCGGATGAAAATCTCTCCCAGAGCCAATAAAAGCTCATTTTCCCGACTTGCCTGGTGCTAACGAAAGCTCCCCTGCCCTCTGAGTAGGGGGCGGGGGGGGTGGGCTACTTCACCCTTCATTCAGTACAAGTCAAATCTTTCCTAGCGCCTGCCTCACGTCCGCGATCAGGTCGGCGCTGTCCTCGATGCCCACGCTGAGGCGCACCAGTCCGGGCGTGATGCCCTGGCGCGCCAGGGTTTCCTCGCCGAGAAGCTGGTGGGTGGTGCTGGCGGGGTGGCTGGAGAGGCTTTCCACGTCGCCAAGGCTGACCGCCTGAGTGAACAGCTTCAGCGCGTTCAGGAAAGTGAAGGCGTTGTCCTGCGTGCCCAGGTCGAGGCTGACCAGCCCGCCGAATTTGCCGTTCATCTGGCGGGCGGCGAAGGTGTGGCCGGGGTGGTCGCTCAGGCCGGGGTAATACAGGTGCTTGACGGCAGGATGGCCTTGCAAGGCTTCGGCCAGGGCAGCGGCGTTCTGGCAGTGCTTCTCCATGCGCAGGGGCAGGGTTTTCACGCCGCGAATGAGCAGGTACGCCTCGAACGGCCCCAGGGCGGCGCCAATGTGCCGCAGGCCATGACCGCGCAGGGGTTCGGTGAGTTCGGCGCGGGTAGCGACCACGCCCGCGATAACGTCTCCGTGGCCGCTGAGGTACTTGGTGGCCGAGTGCATCACGATGTCCACGCCGTGCTCGGTGGGGCGCGTGAGGTAGGGGGTGGCGAAGGTGTTGTCGACCACCATCAGGGCACCGACGCTGTGGGCCAGCTCGCTGGCAGCTTGCAGGTCGATGATGCCCAGCGTGGGGTTCATGGGCGTTTCCAGCCACACGAGCTTTGTTCTTTCGCTCAGCAGACCGCGCAGTGCGTCCAGATCGTGCGCTTCGCGGATGGTCACGCCGAACTGCGTCATCACTTCGTTCAGCAGCCCCTCGGTACCGCCGTACAGCGGGCCGACGAAGGCCACTTCATCCCCACTTTTCAGGAAGGTCAGGGCGATGGCGCTGGCAGCCCCCATGCCACTGGCGAAGGCGACGGCATCCTCGGTGCCTTCCAGATTGGCGACTTTTTCCTCGAAGGCGCGGACGGTGGGGTTCAGGACGCGGGAATAGAAGAAGCCGGGTTCCTCACCGGCAAAGAGCCGGGCGCCGCGCTGGGCGTCGAAGTAGCCGAAGGTGGAGGTGGCGTAGATGGGAACGGCGTGAGCCCCGGTCTGCGGGTCGACCCGGTGTCCGGCGTGAACGGCGCGGGTACCGAATTCAGCCTGCTGATTTTGAGTGGACATGCCGCAGTTTAACGCCATAGGGCCGCCAGTGCGGCGTTTCCTGAGCACGGCTCCGCGACATCGGGCATGAACAGGCGCACGCAACGAACCGCCCCAGCAGAGCACCCCAGTGGGGCGGTGCCAGCAGCGACGCTCTGCGCGCGGACAGAAGGAACCAGGACTCCTGTCTCCCCTGGCGGCACCCCGGAGCATGACCGCAGCTCCGCTTCATCTCCAGAATTCGGGATGAGCAGCGCGGTAAGGGATGTTCAGTTTGCCGGGCGGATTTGTGGGCTAGGATGAGGCGAGGAGAAGCTTTTCACAGGGTGTCCTGCGGCATTCTTCTCTTTTTTCTTCTGGAGACCCCTGCTTTCATGCCCACTTACCTTTACAAGAACCTGGAAACCGGCGAAATTTACGAACTCGTGCAGAGCATGCGCGACGACCCTTACACCACCCACCCCGAGACGGGTGTGCCCGTCAAGCGTATTCTGGCGCGGCCCGCCATCGCTTTTAAAGGCGGTGGGTTTCATGCCAACGACTACCGCCCACCCGAGTCAAAGGCCAGGGAGCCGAAAGCCAAGGAGCCGAAATCGGGGGGCGGCAGCGAGTGAACGCCCTGCGCGTCCTGGGTCTCACGGCCCTGCTGCTGGGAACCGGGGCCGTGCTCTACGCGGCAGGTCGGGCCGACGCCCAGCCGGCGCTGGTCACGAACGACGAGGTGAACACCGTCCAGGTGAGCCAGGGGGCGCTGCCGGCGGTGGTGCGCATCGACAACCGCCTGCGTCAGGAGGTGCTGCAGCAGGGTGACGATCCGCTGGAAGTCGGCACCGGGTTTTTCATCAAGAAAGACCTGATCGTCACGAACTATCACGTGATCCGGGACGCCAGCTCGCTGACGGTCACGCTGTTCAACGGGCGGCGGGCCTCGGTGAAGGTCGAGGGAATCGATCCAGGCATCGACATCGCGCTGCTGCGCGTGTCCGGCGTGACCGCCCCGAAGACCCTGAGTTTCGGCAACAGTGCCCGGCTGATTCCAGGGCAGAAGATGATCGTGATCGGTACGCCGCTGCGCTTCCAGAACTTCATCAGCACCGGCGTCTACAGTGCGGCGGCCAGCCCACGTGACGTGCCGCGCAACGACGGGGTGGGCCAGGAGATCGGGCAGTACTTCATGACCACCGCCAGCATTCAGGGCGGCAACAGTGGCGGCCCCATCCTAGACTCGCGCGGGCTGGTGGTGGCGGTCGCGGACGCCAACGCGGCGGCCAGCATGCTCTCTGCGGCAGTGATCGGGGTGGCCATTCCGGGCGATATCGTCAGGCAGAGCGTGGACGACCTGATCAAGATCGGGGTGCCTCAACGCGGCACGCTGGGCGTCACGCTGCATGATCTGGACAACCTCGACCCGGCGCTGCGGCAACTGGCGGGCCTGAGCAGCAGCGAGGGTGCCCTGGTGTGGGACGTGCCCGCCGGGAGTGCGGGGGCGCGCGCGGGCCTGCGCGGCAGCCTGCGCAACAGCAAGGATCAGCTCCTCTCGCCACTAGGCGACGTGATCGTGGCCGTCGACAACCAGCGCGTGCAGAACTCCTTCGATGTGGCGCGGCTGGTCGCCACCCGGCGCCCCGGCGACACGGTGAACCTGAAGGTGTGGCGCAACAAGAAGGCTGTCAACGTGAAGGTCACGATTCTGAAACGCACCGTGAGGTGAAATTTACGCGTACTGCCTGCACCAGAAAAGGGAGACCCGCTGAGCCAGTCTCCCCTTTTTGTGGTGCTCTGCGCCGGGTCAGATGACGCGGCGTTGCGTGATCTCGTTCGCGGCCCGCAGGCCAGCCAGCATGCTGCTCAGGCGCTGCATCTCGGCCCGGGTCAGGTGCAGGCCGTGGCGCATCAGCAGCGAGTGAATTTCATTTGGGGCACTGACCACGTCCTGAAAAATAGCGGGCGGCGCGAGCAAGCGGCGCAGCCAGCTTCCGCGAATAGGGGTGGCACGGTAATAAGTGACACGCCAGCCCTGGCGGCCCGCGTGAATGACGATGCGGTCTTGATTGGCACGGTGAAAGGTGTGTTCGTTCATGAGGGGCACCTGTAGTCTGGTCAGAGGCTCGTAAGGGGACAGCCGCCAGGTTGAAATGTAATGGTCACAGTGTATACACACGCAGGCAGTTAGCGTTGTAAGAAACCTGATAGTACCCCCGGCGTGGGGGAGCCCCCTCCACTTTGGTAAAGATGACCACCATAAGGAACAACACCTGAGCAGATATTCAGATATACTGGGGTATGTCGAGACCCGGCTCACCGGCTACCCCCCCGCATGGCGAAACGCTGACTTACTTTGTGGACGGCATGGACTGCGCCTCCTGCGTGCAGAAGGTCGAGAAAATGGTGGACACCCTGCCCGGCACCGGGGCGGTGAAAACCAGTTTCACGAAGCAGACGCTACAACTGACGCTGGACGAATCGCAAACGCCAAGGGGCACGCTGGAGGGCAACCTGCGGGCGCTGGGGTATACGCCCGCCCTGCGGGGGGACGCGGACGGACAGGTTCAGGGTGCGGCGAACACGCAGGGTCACACGCACGAACCCAGGGGCGCGAACCCCTGGTACACCACGAACATCGGTCGACTGGTGCTGCTGACGGGCAGCCTGCTGGCCGCGGCCTACCTGCTGGGGTTCCTGGCCCCGGCGTTCGCCCAGTCTTTCTACATGGTCGCCGCCTTGATCGGCGTAGCTCCTTTCGCGCGCAAGGCGTGGGTGGGGGCGCGGCTGGGCGATCCGTTCAGCATCAATATGCTGGTCACCCTGGCGGCCCTCGGGGCGCTCCTGATCGGCGAGGCCCCGGAAGGTGCGGTCGTCGTGTTCTTCTTCGCTATCGGCGAGTTGCTGGAGGGCGTGGCGGCCGGCAGGGCGCGGCAGGGCATTCAGGCGCTGGTGGCGCTGACGCCGAAAACCGCTTTACTCGTGCATGAAAGTCATGCCCACGAAGTGCCCGCCGACTCCTTGAAAGTCGGTCAGGTGGTGCAGGTGAATCCTGGCGCGCGCGTGCCCACCGACGGCACGATTCTGACTGGAACGTCCGACCTGGACGACAGTCCTGTGACCGGGGAGAGCATCCCCGTCATGAAAACCGTGGGCGACAGCGTGTATGCCGGGAGCATCAATGCAGGCGGCGTGCTGACCGTGCGCGTGGAGAAAACTGCTGCGGACAACACCATTGCCCGGATGATTCACCTGGTGGAGGAGGCCGAGGGCAGCAAAGCGCAGGCCGCCCGGTTCATCGACCGCTTCAGCCGCGTTTACACGCCGCTGGTGGTGCTGGTGGCCGCGCTGGTGGCCGTGGTGCCGCCTCTGCTGTTCGGGCAGGCGTGGCACGAGTGGCTGTACAAGGGCCTGGCGCTGCTGCTGATCGGCTGCCCGTGCGCCCTGGTGCTCAGCGTACCCGCCGCCATCACGTCCGGCATCAGCGCAGGCACCAGGCGCGGCCTGCTGATCAAGGGCGGCGCGGCGCTGGAAACCATCGGCTCAGTCAGCACCATCGCCTTCGATAAGACAGGAACGCTGACCGCCGGCAAACCCCGCGTGACGGACGTACAACCCGTGAACGGTACGCGCCAGGAGGTGCTGCGCCTCTCGGCGGCGGTGGAGTCCGGCAGCAGTCACCCGCTGGCCAGGGCCATTCTGAAAGCCGCGCAGGACGAGCAACTGAGCGTGCCCTCAGCACAGGATGCACAGGCCCTCGCCGGGCAGGGCGTGAGCGCCAGCGTGGAAGGCCGCACGCTGCTGGTCAGTTCACCGAGGCACGCCGCCGGGCAGTTTGCCCTGAACGCTGAGCAGGCTACACAAATTGCCGCTTTCGAGGCGCAGGGCAAAACCGCTGTGATCCTGCACGACGGTCAGGTGCCGCTGGGGTTCCTGGCCATTCGCGACGAACCGCGTGACGACGCCCGCGCTGCCCTGGCAGAACTGCGCGCGTTGGGCATCAGCACCGTGATGCTCACCGGGGACAACGCCCGCACTGGACAGGCCATCGCGCAGGGCCTGGGCATTGACGTGCAGGCCGAACTGCTTCCCGAAGACAAACTCCGCGTTATTGACCAGCTGAAGACTCGCGGCGCGGTGGCGATGGTCGGAGACGGCATCAACGACGCGCCCGCGCTGGCCCGCTCGGACGTGGGCATCGCCATGGGCGGCGGCACCGACGTGGCGTTGGAAACTGCCGACGCCGCCCTGCTGCGCGAGAAGGTCACGGGCGTCAGTGAACTGGTACAACTTTCCCGCGCCACCATGAACAACATCAGACAGAACATTTTCTTTGCCTTGAGCCTGAAAAGCGTGTTCCTGGTCACGACCCTGCTGGGGTACACCAACCTGTGGATGGCGATTCTGGCCGACACGGGCGCCACCGCCATCGTGACCGCCAACGCCCTGCGCCTGCTGGGCTGGGGCCGTCACCTGAAACCCCGAACCGCTGACCCCCAGGCCGCCTCTCAGGCGCAGGTGGCCCGATGATCCGCGCGACCACGCCAACCACGCTGGACGATACCTGCGAAATCACGTGCGTTCACCCACAGGCCGTGCAGACGGCCCGCGCTGCCCTGCCCGACGACGACTGCGTGACGCGCAGCACGGCTTTCCTGAAACTGGTGGCCGACCCCACCCGCCTGAAAATCCTGAGTGCCCTGAACGCCACCGAGCTGTGCGTGTGCGACCTGGCCGCCGTGGTCGGCATCAGCGAGAGCGCCGTCAGTCACCAGTTGCGCCTGCTGCGCACCGGGCGCGTCGTGACGTACCGCAAGGAAGGCCGCGTCGCCTACTACCGCCTGCTGGATGGACACGTGACCACCCTGATCGAGAACGCGCTGGAACACGCACGCGAGTAGCTGGCCGCGCCCGACACGATTGCTGGACAGAATGCCTTTCATTTTGAAGCCCGGCGTTAAGCTGGCCTGATGAAGAATGTTGCTTTGATCGCTGCGCTGCTCGCGTCTGGCGCCTCTGCGGCCGGGACGCTGGTGGTCGCCGGCAGTGGTGAGCCGGTGACGCTGGAATCCGGGAACGCGCACGATTCCGTTTCGATGCTGGTGCAGCGCCAGATTTATGACCGCCTGATTACGGTGAAACCCGGCACCACGGAACTTGCGCCGGGGCTGGCCCTCAGCTGGAAGCCCAACCGGGACGCCACCAGCTGGACGTTCAACCTGCGCCGGGGCGTGAAGTTTCACGACGGCACGCCGTTCAACGCGGACGCCGCTGTCTTCAACCTGCGCCGCTGGTGGGACAAGAGCGACCCCAACGGCCTGCGTGAATTCGGGCGCGTGTTCACGGTGGTGCCGGACTTCCTGGGTGGCTACAAGGGCGAGAAAAACGCCGTTGTCAAGGACATCGTGAAGGTGAACGACTACACCGTTCGCGTCGACCTGACCCGCCCGAACACCGTGTTCCCGGTGCAGATGAGCGCCTCTTACTGGGGTATGGCCAGCCCCGCCGCCGTGAAGGCGCAGGGCGCGAAGTACGGCACCCCCGCCGGCACCGCCGTGGGAACCGGCCCCTTCGTCTTTGGTCGCTGGGTGGGCGGAGACCGCGTGAACCTCAGCGCGAACAGGACCTACTGGGGCGTCAAGCCCAAAGTGGACGCGCTGGTTATCCGCAACATCAAAGACCCCAGCCAGCGACTGAACGAGCTGAAAGCCGGAACAGTGGACATTGCCAGCGACCTGCAACCCGACGACCTGAAAGCCATTCAGGCCGACAAGAACCTGGTGCTGTACAAGCGCCCCAGTTTCAACCTGGGATACATCGGCCTGAATAACCGCAACGAGTACCTCAGAAGCCAGAAGGTTCGGCAGGCCATCAGCCTGGCGATCAACCGCCGGGCCATCGTGGACAGCTTCTGGTATGGCCTGGGCGTCACGGACACCAGCATCGTGCCCCCGCCCCTGAAGTGGGCCACCAGCGCTGACGTTCCCGCCGATTACCGGTTCGACCCAGCCGCCGCAAAGAAACTGCTGGCGGAAGCGGGTTACCCGAACGGGTTCTCGATTGACCTGTGGTACATGCCCATCACGCGCAGCTACTTTCCGAACCCCAAGGCCAGCGCCGAGGCCATGGCCGCCGACCTCGCGGACGTGGGCATTAAAGTCAACCTGAAAACCGAGGACTGGGCCAAGTACCTGGAAGACCTGTTCGGCGGCAAACTTTCGATGTACCAGATTGGCCTGATCGGTGATTACGGCGACCCGGACTACTTTTACGGCGCGCTGTACAACCCCACCAGCACCAACGACATCGGCTGGAACGCCCCCGAAGTCGGGCAACTGCTGGAACAGGCCCGGGCCGGCCTGACCCGCGAAGCGCGCGCCCGGCTGTACGCCCAGGTTCACGAACTGACGTACAACGCTGCCTACCGCCTGCCCCTGGTGCACAGCCAGTCGGTGGCCGCCGCCCGCAGCTACGTGAAAGGCTGGGTGCTCAGCCCCTTTTCGGGCGAACCGTACAACACGGTGTCCCTGGTCGGGAAGAAGTAATAAGAATTCCGGCCCTTCAGTTATGAAATCACTGGGCAACCCGACTGGAAGGAGAAGAAAAAGCGTCCAGAAGCGCGCCGTCCCAGGCTGACTTTGCCCTGTGGGCGCCAGCGTACACTACAGGGCATGAGTGATCTGCTTGATGTCGTGCGTGGCCTCTCGAAAAAAACCGACAGCAAAATCGTGCTGGTGGTGCTGGACGGCGTGGGCGGCCTGCCGCTGGAACTGAACGGTGAAACCGAACTGGCCACCGCCAGAACCCCCAACCTCGACGCCCTGGCGGCAGAATCGCAACTGGGCCTGGTGGAACTGGTCGGCGCGGGCATCACGCCCGGCAGCGGCCCCGGTCACCTCAGCCTGTTCGGGTACGATCCCCTGAAGTACGTGGTGGGGCGGGGGGCCCTGAGCGCGGTGGGCATCGGCGTGAAGTTGAACGCGGGGGACGTGGCCGTGCGCGGGAACTTTGCCACGCTCGGCACTGACCGGATCGTGGACGACCGCCGTGCCGGGCGACCCACCGACGAGAAGAACGTGGAGATCGTGGCGAAACTGAAGGCCGCCATTCCCAGCATCGACGGCATTCCGGTGGAGATCTACACCGAGTCCGAGCACCGCTTCGTGGTGGTCTTCCGTGCCCAGAATGGCGAGGCGCTGGGCGCGAACATCGGGGACGTCGACCCGCAGGTGACCGGCGTGCAGCCCATGACCGCCACCGCGCACGACCCCGCCAGCGAGAAAACGGCGGCGCTGGTCAACGCTTTCGTGGGGCAGGCCGAGGCGACTCTGAAAGACGAACCTCAGGTGAACGGCGTGCTGTTCCGTGGCTACAGCGACGTGCCGCACTTCCCCAGTTTCGCGGACGTTTACAAGCTGAACGCCGCCTGCATCGCCAGTTACCCCATGTACAAGGGCCTGGCCAGCCTGGTGGGCATGGACGTCCTGCCAGTCGAAGGTCACGAGGACGCGCTGGAAGGCAAAATCCAGGCCCTGACCGAGAACTGGGCCAGGTACGACTTCTTCTTCCTGCATATCAAGAAAACCGACAGCACCGGCGAGGACGGCAACTTCACGGAAAAAGCCCACAAGGTCGAGCTGTTCGACGAATTGCTGCCTGCCATCCTGGCCCTCAAACCCGACGTGCTGGGCCTCGTGGGCGACCACAGCACACCCAGCAAACTGCTGAGCCACAGCTGGCACCCGGTGCCGTTCCTGATCCACGGCGGCCACGGTCGTTTCGACCCGGCTCAGCGCTTCACGGAAACCGAGGCCCTGAAAGGCACGCTGGGCCTGCGCCGGGGCACCGACGTGATGCCGCTGCTGATGGCCAACGCTCTGAAACTGAACAAGTACGGCGCTTAAGCCCAGGAGCTGGCGCCTTTCCTCAATTCTTCATGATGCCGTGTTCAGCCCCGGGTCAGCTTCGGGCGGCAGGGTGAGAGTATGCGTAAGTTCCTTCTTCTCGCCGTCCTGACGGCCGCGCCAGCCTCGGCGCAGACGCTCAGCGTGAATATCGACGCCAGTGTGCAGTTTCCGCCGGTGGTGCAATCGGCGGCCAACCTGGTGAACCTGCTGTCGCAGGGGGTGCAGGTGTCTTTCCTGACGCCCACCGCGCAGCCCGCCGCCACCCTGAACCAGACGGGCGGAATCCGTATTACGGGCGTGTCCCCGCAGGCGGCCCCCCTGACTCAGGTGCAGGTCGCGACGCCCATTCCCGGCACCACGCAGTACGTCAAGGAAATTTACCCGCTGGCCCAGCCGCTCAACACCGCTCAGCCCCTCGCGGCGCAAAGTATCGTGGTGAAAGCCGCCGATGGGCAGAAGGTGCCGCTGGTGAACGTCATGGGCCGGCAGGCCGCGTGGGCCAAAGCGCCCGGCCTTCAGAAAAAACTGGGCGGCATGCCCCCGGGGCAGTTGAAGCAACTGTGCAAAAAAGAGCCCCGGAATGCCCTGTGCCGGCAGCATCCCGACCCGCACCAGAACCACGGCAAGGGAAAAGGCAAACACTGAACACTGCGTCGTGAAAGCCCCGCTCTAAGCGGGGTTTTTTCATGGCTGAAGTTCCAGTTCTCGTGCCTGCCCTGCTCTACACTTCCCGCCATGCTGCCCACGGATCTCGCCGCCTTTCGCACGGCCCTCCTGAACTGGTTCGGCGCCGCCGGGCGTGACCTGCCGTGGCGGGCCGGCGCAGAGGGCGCGCGTGACCCCTACCGCGTGTGGGTGTCGGAAATTCTGTTGCAGCAGACCCAGGTGGCGCGCGGGCTGCTGTACTACGAACGTTTTCTGACCGCCTTCCCGACGGTGCAGGCCCTGGCCGCCGCGCCTGTCGAGGACGTGCTGAAAGCCTGGGAGGGCTGCGGCTATTACACCCGCGCCCGCAACCTGCACCGCGCCGCAAAACAGGTGGCGCAGCAGGGTTTCCCCACCACTTACGAAGGCTGGCTGGCCTTGCCGGGTGTGGGGCCTTACACGGCCGCGGCCATCAGCAGCCTGTCATGCGGGGAAAAAAGAGCCGTGAACGACGGCAACGTCCGGCGCGTCCTGGCCCGCCTGTATGGCGAGAAGACCCCGACGGAAGCCTGGGTGCAGCAGAGGGCCGACGAGCTGCTCGACCCGGATCGGCCCGGCGCGTGGAACGAAGCGGTCATGGATCTGGGCGCGACCACCTGCACACCGAAGAAACCGCGCTGCCCCGAGTGTCCAGTGAGCGCTTTGTGTACGGCGTTTCAGTCGGGTGAACCCACCGCCTACCCCGCCCCGAAAGCCCGGGCCGCCGTTAAGGAACTCCGGGCGGTGGCCCTCTTGATCGGTGATGACCAGGAAGCGGTGCTGGAGCAGCGCAGCGGAACCCTGCTGGGCGGCCTGTTCGGGCTGCCGCTGGAGGAAGTGAAGGGCAGCGAACAACCGGAGGCGGCCCTGTCGCGCCTGCTGACACGGCTTCATGCTCAGGAACCTGCGCTCCTGGGCACCGTGACGCACACCATGACGCACCGCCACATCCGTATGGACGTGTACCGCGCCCGGGCCCAGTCGCCCCGCGTGTGCGTGCAGGACGCCGCCCTGTCGCGCCTGGATCACAAGGCACTGGCACTCATGAAGGCACGGCAGGAAAGCCTGTTCAACTTCGACTCCTGAAGGCCGTGGTCAACACGCATAGCCTTGACCTGGCCCGCATAACGCGCTATAGTTTCTGACATCACCGCCCAAGAGGCGGATTTTTTATTGTTAGTTTCAGTCAACGTGCCTCATGCGCCTTCCGCTAGGCTGCTGGGGTGACTGTTCCCGCCACTCCCTCCGCTCCTGAGTCTGCTGGGCCGGTGCGTGACCGCTCCCCGCTGCCCGACGTGCTGCGCGGGCTGGCCCTGGCCGGCATCCTGATCGTGAACATGCAGGATTTTGCGGGCTTCCGGGTATGGCGCCAGTCCGGCCTGGACGGCATTGCGCAGACCCTCACGGACGTGCTGGCCAACGGGCGCTTCATCAGTATTTTTGCCATGCTGTTCGGGTGGGGCGCGGCGGGGTTGCTGGCGCGGCACGGCGCAGGGCTGTTCGTCAAGCGGCACCTGATCCTGCTGCTGATCGGCTCGCTGCACTTCGTGCTGGTGTGGCACGGGGACATCATCAGCAATTACGCCCTGCTCGGCCTGTCACTGCTGATGTTCGGTTCGCTCGGGGTCAGGGCGCTGCTGAGCGTCGCGGGGGTGTCGGGCGGGTGGTGGCTGGTGGAAAAATCACTGGACGCCGCCCGCTCTTTCGCCTATCAGCCCCTGCCACGTTCCGCGAACCTGCCCGACCTGGCCCCCGGCATCACCTACCCACAGGTGTTGAGCGAAAGAGCCCGTGAATTCCTGCCTGATCTGCTTGGCGGCAGCCTTTACAACGGGTTCTGGCTGCTGGCGCTGTTCTGCCTGGGGGCGGCGGCGTACAAAACTGGGCTGCTGACCCGCCCGCAGCAGCATGTACCGCTGCTCAGGAAACTGGCCGTCTGGGGCACCCTGGCTGGTGGGATCCTGGGCATGTGGCTGGCTTACCTGAACACGCGGCCAGATTTCGCCAGCGCCCTGCTGGGCATTCCCGTGCGGATGGGCGGCGGCCTGGCGGGCGCGCTGGGGTACGTGGGCATCATCGGTCTGCTGACCGTGCAGGGCCGCCTGGGGTGGCTCAAGCAGTTTGCCAACAGTGGCCGCATCGCCATGAGCAACTACCTGGCCCAGAGCCTTGTGATGACCACCCTCTTCTACCCTTACGCCGGAGCGCAGTGGGGTAGGTGGGGTGCGGCGTCCACCCTGGCCCTGGCGCTGGCCTTCAGTGCCGGGCAGGTGTGGCTGAGCGGCCTGATCGTGCAGCGGTACGGCAGCGGCCCTCTGGAGAGACTGGTGCGGCGTATCGTGTACGGGTCAAGGAAGGAACACCATGCGTAGACGATCCCTTTTCCTCCTTGCTGTGGCGAGCGTTTTGTTCTTGACCTCGTGCGATACGGCCCGTTACCTGTGGCAGGCGGCTGGTGGACAGCTTTCGCTGCTGCGGAACGCCAGGCCCATCCCGGAGGTGCTGGCGAACCCCGGAACATCTCCCGAAGTGCGCCGCAAACTGGCGCTGGCCCAGCAGGTGCGGCAATTTGCCCTGACCGAACTGGGCCTCCCGGATCACGGTTCCTTCCGTTCGTTCGTTGACCTGGGCCGCCCGCACGTGGTGTGGAACGTGTTCAGTGCCCCGGAATTCAGCCTCGAGTTGCGGACGCGCTGCTTTCCGGTGGTGGGATGCGTGGCGTACCAGGGATTCTTTCGTGAAGCCGACGCCCGTCAGGAAGAACAGAAACGCCGCGCAAACGGCGACGATGTGATGGTGGGGGGCGTGTCGGCGTACAGCACCCTGGGCTACCTGAAAGACCCGGTGCTGTCCAGCATGTTCACCAACAGTGACGCCTGGCTGGTGCGCACCATCATTCACGAGCTGTCTCACCCGGCGCTGTACGTGGCGGGCGACACGGTGTTCAGCGAGTCCTACGCCACCACCGTCGAGAACGAGGGGATGAAGCGCTGGCTGGAGCGGTACGGCACACCGGAATTGGCCGCCCAGGACGCCGCCGAACGTCAGCGCAACGAGCAGTGGCAGGCGCTGTCCCTCGGTGCCCGCCGGCAACTGGCGGAACTGTACGCGCAGTCCCTCCCCGAGGCCCAGAAACGCCAGCGAAAAGCAACCATTCTGGATGACCTGCAAAGTCGCGCCACCGCCCTGCGCCGCGAGTGGTTCGGCCCGGAGGCCAGCCCCGCCGCACGCCAGAACAACGCCTCGCTGGGGGCGGTGGCCGCCTACGCCGACCTCGTGCCTGATTTCGAGACGCTCCTGGCCCGCGTTCAGGGGGACATTCCCAACTTCATTCAGGAAGCGGAGAAGTGCGCCCGGAAACCGAAAGATGAGCGGGTGGCTTGCCTGCAAGGCAAGTAAAAAGCAGGGGCCTCACGCCCCCGCTCTTTGCACATGCCGCTTGCGGCTATCCCCTGTCCTGTTCGTCCTCGTCGAAGTACTCGAAACGGAACGTGCCGATCTCCACGGTGTCGCCTTCGCGTGCTCCGGCGCGTTTCAGGGCGTTGTACAGACCCTGGCGCTTGAACAGGTTGCCCAGGTACTCGGCAGCTTCCTCCATGTACCGCGAGAAGCGCACCAGTTTCTCCTGAAACCCGCCGCCGTGAACTTCCCACACGCGCTCGGGTTGCCCGTCGTTGATGATCCCCACGCCTTTGGCGGCCGGATCGATGCGGAAAGTGATGCTGAGCGGCGCCTCGATGACCTGATCGGGCTCCAACTCCAGCGCGTTGCGCTCGGCCCACAACTCGAATTCGGGCAGCATCTGGAAAAGGGTTTCCTTGAGTTCGGGCAGCCCGTGGCCTTCCCTGGCGCTCACCTTCAGCACAGGCAGGCCAGAGTGAACCAGGTCGTCCTCGACCATACTGGCCAGTTCCTCGTCGACCAGCTCGATCTTGTTCAGCGCGATCACGGCCACATTTTCCAGCAGCGTGGCGTCGTAGGTTCGCAGCTCGGCCTGAAGCTGGCGCAGTTCTTCCACCGGGTCGCGGGTCACGTCCAGCACGTAAATAAGCAGGCGCGTGCGGCTGATGTGCCGCAGGAATTCCAGGCCCAGCCCCTTGCCCTCGGACGCGCCCTCGATGATGCCGGGAATGTCGGCCATGGTGAAGCGTTCATCGGCGTTTTCGCGCTGCACCACCCCCAGGATGGGCGACAGGGTGGTGAACGGATAATCCGCGATGGCCGGGTTGGCGCGGGACAGGGCTGCCAGCAGGCTGCTTTTCCCGGCGTTCGGATAGCCCACCAGGCCCACGTCGGCAATCAGGCGCAGTTCCAGCCGCACGCGGCGCTTCTGCCCCGGCACGCCCAATTCAGCAAACCGCGGGGCCTGACGGGTACTGCTGGTAAAGGTGCTATTGCCACGCCCCCCCGCGCCCCCCCGCGCGATGACCTTCTCCTGGCCCACCGCCACCAGATCGGCAATGACCTTGCCGCTGTCCTCGTCGAACGCCGTGGTGCCCACCGGAACGTCGATAAACACGTCCTCGCCATCGGCCCCCTGCCGCAGACGGCCCTCGCCGTAGCCGCCGTTCGGGGCCTTGAACTTGCGCTTGCCCACCAGGCGCTCCAGCGACTCCACGCTCTGGGTGGCCCGCAGGATGATGTCGCCGCCCTTCCCGCCGTGACCGCCGTCCGGGCCGCCCTTCTCCATGTACTTCGCCCGGTGGAAACTCATGCTGCCGTCGCCACCATTCCCGGCAGCCACCTCGATATTCAGGACGTCTCTAAATGCCATAACTGGCTCCTTCTGGATTTAGGCTTGCCGCTTATGCCGGGGGTTCGTGGAAAGAAGCCCCTTCCAGATCACAAGCTACACGCTACAAGTCAATAAAAGAACGCCCCACCTTGCTGGCAGGGCGCAGGGTCACGCCGGGGTTCAGTCGGCAGCAGCTTCGGTCTGGGGGGCCTGAACGCTGATGAAGCGTCCGCTGCGGCCACGGTTCGTGAACACCACGTTGCCGTCCACCAGGGCGAACAGCGTGTGGTCACGGCCCATCCCGACGTTCGGGCCAGCCTTGAACTTGGTGCCGCGCTGGCGCACCAGGATGTTGCCGGCCAGGACTTTCTCGCCGCCGAACTTCTTCACGCCCAGGTACTTGGGTTGGCTGTCGCGTCCGTTCTTGGACGAACCTACGCCTTTCTTGTGAGCCATTTCAATTCACCTTACCCTTTGATTCCCAGAATCTTGATCGCCGTGTAGTCCTGACGGTGACCGGTGCGGCGGCGGTACTGAATGCCGCTCTTGTACTTGCGGATGTAGATTTTCTTGCCGCGGCCGTGCTCGACCACTTCGGCGTTCACGGTGAACTTACCGGCGTCGTCGCCGAAAACCACCTGGTCGCCACCCACGAAGATGGGTTTCAGGTCGAGTTTATCGCCCGCTTCGCCTTTGAGGCTCTCGACACGGATCACGTCGCCTTCGGAGACGCGGTACTGCTTCCCGCCCGTTTGAATGATTGCAAACATGATTTTGCTCCTGTTCTTGCCGCCGCGCCCCGAAACGCTGCCAGGGGGACGTGCTTTTTTCGCTGCTCGCGTTCAGCGCCCGCAGAGACGCCGATCACCAAGCGAAGAGTGTAACACATTCGGGGTGTGTTGGGAACATGCCCGAACCGGAAGAAACAGAACCGGAACGGGTCAAAAGCAGGCAACAGTCGCCCTGCCGGGCGAAGTCTGAGTTGCGTGCCTGTTCCCGTTCTCTCAACGTGTCCTTGCGGTACACGTGGACTCGATTGACGCGAGTCATATTCCCTGAACCTCCAGGCGGCTTGCCCTGAAACAGGGTGCGCCGCTGCGAACACGGATTATAGCAGGCTGACGGTCGCTGGCGGTCAAGGGAGAGCGCCGAGACTTCTAAACACAGGTCGCTGGAGGAAGTGGCGTCGTCCTTCCAGGCGAGCAGCGCGAGCCACCGGCTGGCGTTCTGAAGTGACAGGTCACGCAGCACACCAGTCTTCTCTGGCTTCGTCAGCCTGTTTCTGGCAGTTGAGGGCCGTTCCAGGCCCATCCACAACCGTATAAGACGCCGCCCTGGCCCTCGACTGGTACAGGCAGCCGAAGACCGGCTCAACGGGTACCCTCCTGCGCTGGGGCACCCGTTTGCCGGTCTGTGGAAAGCCGTGACTCAGGTTATTTCTTGCGCAGGTCCTTCCACAGCACGCCGCCCGGGGAGGTCAGCATGGGGTTGAAGTTTTCGGCAGAGATGCCCACCAGATTGTTGCGGAAATGCACGAAGCGCGTGGCGGCAGCCATGTTGATGGCGGGGGCCGTGTCGTAGGCACGCTTGCCGAGCTGCGAGTACCACTTGCTGCGCTCCACGGGGTTGCCCGTCTGGCGGGCCTGTTGCAGCAGGATGTCCATGCGTTCGTCGCGGTAGTTGGACACGCTGGAATAGAACCCGTCACTGGCGTAGTAGGTGTACAAGAAGTTGTCGGGGTCGGCGTAATCGGGAATCCAGGTGATCAGGAACAGCGATTCCTTGCCGAGTTTGCTGTCGCTGATCAGGTCGCTCCACTGCTTGGGCTGAAGGACGATCTTGAATTTCGGGTTGATCGCCTCGATGCTTTTCTTCAGCAATTCAAAGTTCGTCTGTGCCCCGACACTGCCTGCGCGGTAATTCACGACGAGCTTGAAACCCTTGTTCCACAGTTCGCCCTTGTACGCTTGCTTGAAGAAATAGGCGGCCTGCGCGGGGTTATAGGTGTACATCTTGATGCTGTCGTCGTATCCGAAGAAGGCGTCAGGCATCAGCATGGTGCGCTGTTTGCCCTTGCCGTTGAGCAGGACATTGATCGCCTCAGGGTAGTTGTATGCGTAACTGAAGGCCTTGCGGACGTTGATGTTGGCAAAGAAGTCCGCCGGGATGCCCTGTCCGTCCAGTTTGCCACTGCCGATCAGGCGCGGGTCTTTGATGCTGTTGTTCATCAGAATGGCCGCTGCGGTGACGTTCGGCAGGTCGTCGACCCAGCCCACACCCGGCTTGCCTTTGATCTGTTCCTCGTCCACAGCGCGGCTGCCACCCTCGATGAAGTCGGCGTCGCCTTTCAGGAAAGCCTGAATGCGCACAGCTTGATCCGTCACTTTGCGGCGCAGTACGCGGTCGATGGGCGCCTTACCGCCCCAGTAGGCAGGAAAGGCTTCCAGCAGGATGCTGCCGGCGTCCATGCGTAAGAAACGGTACGCGCCGGTGCCGTTGGGTGCCCTACTCAGTTTCGAGTCGGTCAGGTCTTTGCCCACCCAGTCGCGCCAGTCCTTCTCGGTGCCGCTCCATTCGCCTATTTTGGCGCTGTAGGCGCGTTCCACGATGCCGTTACCGTAGAAGGCCAGCTTGGCCAGAAAGGTACCGTCTGGTTTGGGCATGTTGAAAACCAG
The DNA here is from genome assembly GCF_004634215.1 of Deinococcus fonticola. NCBI lineage: Bacteria > Thermotogati > Deinococcota > Deinococci > Deinococcales > Deinococcaceae > Deinococcus > Deinococcus fonticola. The sequence goes on from NZ_SMMH01000010.1 coordinate 93,990, forward strand.
TTGTCCGGCCGCGTTGCACTCTACCGCCTTCTGAATCCGTGCCCAGGTAATGGTTTTGTCTTTCCAGGCGTTGTCCTGCGTACCCAGCAGGCTTTCGGAAAGGAACCAGTTGCCACTGTTGCTGTTGTTGGTCACCAGGTTGCGTTGGAAGGTGTAGCGGGCGTCCGCGCAGGTAAAGGGCGCGCCGCTATGGAATTTCACCCCTTTCCGCAGGTCGAAGGTGTAGGTCTTGTTGCCGTTGCTGATGGCCCATTTGGTGGCCAGCATCGGCTCGAACTGGCGTATGGACGACCCTTTGTACCCCACCAGCCTTTCGTACACGTTCTCGACGATGCTACCGGAGCTGTCGTCGTAGGCGGCCCCGGGATCCAGGGTAGGGATGTCGGCCCCCTGCATGATGACCAGGGTGTCCTGAGGAGCGGCGGCCTGGGCAGCGCCCAGCAGCAGCCACGAAAGCAGCAGCAACTTCTTCATGTTGAATATTCTTGCCTGGTGCTCCCTACATTCTTCTTACATCTCGTGTTCATGCTCACCCGAACTTTACCTTTATTTATACGCAGTTCAGTCTGTATAAAGATAAATCACACACTGAACTTATCCGGAAAAATAGGTGCCACTCAAGCATAAGGGGGTGTCCCAAAGCAGGAAAGCAACCAAAAAGAAGACCCGCACTCAAGGTAACATTATTCATACCGGGCTCAGCTGATACGCGGCAGTTGCGTGTATCCCAGAAGCTTGATCAAGGGTGGGTTTCCGGTGGTGGTCGGGTGGGGTGTACCCCCTTGGGGGCCGTAGTCTAAAAAACTGGCACTGTTGAGCCCGCAGTCTCCTGAGCCACTGGTAAGCCTGGTGTGCCCTCTCCTTCGTGACTTTGGAAAGATTGCTCGAATCCACCCGGCACCGCCTGGAACAGTCTTTTCTTTCCTACACCTGGGGAAATAGATTCCCCACTCTCCTTGACAGAGCCAGCTGAGGTACCCGCAGCGCAGCCCCCGCCAGCATGAACGACTTCCAGTTCATCAGGCTTCGGAAGTGCTAGGGGCGCTTGGGTTGCGTCGGCGGGTTCAGGAGGTCACCGGCCTGTGTCTGGGCCGCCTCGTCGAACCCGCCGATCACGTACACCGCTTCCATATTCGGTGTGTACAGCACCGTGGCCACGTTCTGGCGCACCAGTTCCTGAAGGGCCATGTCGGCTTCCTGCACCGTACAGCGGGTATTCAGGGCCACCTCGGCCACGCTCAGGCGGCCTCCGCTGCGGCGGGCATAGGCTAGAATTTTCTGTTCCAGACGCCGGTTGACGCCCAGGGTGGTCGGCGCACGGCGCAGACGCCGCAGCAGCGCCAACACCGCGCCCGCCGCCAGCCACAGACCCAGCGTGACCCACACGCCCGCTCGCAAGTCCTGTACGCCCGGAAACGCTTCTCCCGGATCGAACAGCACCAGGAACAGAAAGTAAAGTCCAGCCCCGCCCAGCGCCAGAAACAGCACCAACAGCAGCCACCACAGCCACTTCATTTCCGGAGTCCCAGGGCCTCTAGCGCCTCCTGCACCTCGTTCCACGGAATGGTTTCCGTAGCGCGTTCCAGCGTGTCCTCGGGGCCTTTGCCGGCCAGCAGCACCGTGTCGGCCGCTTGTGCCTGCTGAAGAATGTGCCGGATGGCCTCACGCCGATCTCCAATACTGCTGAAGTTGCGGCGGCCCGCTTCTCTCGCGCCCCGTTCCATCTCGTTCAGGATGTCCTGCAGGGGCGTGTCGCGGCTGTCTTCCTCGGTAAATACCGCCTGATCGGCCAGCCGGGTGGCGACCTCACCCAGTGGCGCGCGCTTGTAAGGATCACGCGGGCCGCCGGCCGAACCCAGCAGCACCCACAGTTTGCCGCGCGTGGTGGTGCGCAGGGTGCTCAGGGCTTTTTCCAGGCTGGGCGGTGTGTGCGCGAAATCCACGATGACACGCGGCGCATCGTCTGCACCCGGCACCAGTTCCATGCGCCCCGGCACGCCCCGGAACGAAGCCAGGCCCGCCACCAGTTGCGCCGGCGTGGCCCCCAGCTGGTGCGCCACCGCCATCCCCGCCAGGGCGTTGGCCACGTTGAAGCGCCCGATCATGGGCAGGTGCGCGTCGAATTCGGCCGTGGGCGACACCACCTGAAAATGTAGCCCTGTGGCGCGTTCCTCGATTCTGCTGGCCTGCCAGTCCGCCGCCTGGCCCTCCATGCTGTAGGTCGTTTCCGCCGGGGCAATGCCGGACAGGTGCGCCGTCCACGGATCGTCGGCGTTGAGCACCGCAAAGCGCGCCCGCTCCACCAGTTTGCGTTTGTCGGCAAAGTAGTTCTCTACCGTGCCATGAAAATCCAGGTGCTCACTGCTCAGGTGCGTCCACACCGCCACGTCCCAGTCCACGGCCCGTACGCGGTGCAGCGCCAGGGCGTGACTGCTGGCCTCCAGCACCACCGCCTGCGCCCCCGCGCCCAGCATGTCCCGTAAAGTCTCCTGCACCTGCGGGGCTTCCGGCGTGGTGAAGTGTGCCGGAAAGTGCCGCAGCGCCCCGTCCGGCAGTTCGTAGCCCACCGTGCTCAGCAGGCCCGTGGAAAGGCCCGCCTCGCGCAGCAGGTGACGGGTCAGCCAGCTGGTGGTGGTCTTTCCGTCCGTTCCGGTCACGCCTACTACCTTCAGCGCCCGGCTGGGGTGCCCGGCCAGCGCCGCCGCCGCGTCTGCCAGGGCTTCACGCGCGTTCGGCACAGTCAGGTAAGGCAAGGGCGAGGACTGACCGTCTGGAAGTCCCTCACCGATTACCGCTACCGCGCCCTTCTGCGCGGCTTTCTGCAGAAACGAATGCCCATCGAACTTCGCCCCACGAATCGCCACGAACGCTAACCCCGGCTGCACCCAGTCCGCATTGTGGGTCACACCCACCACCTCCAGCCCCTGTGGCGGCAGGTCACGGGCAGACACGTTCAGGGCGGCGGCAAGGTCGGCAAGGCGCATAGGGCGAGGGTAGCAGAACAGCAAAACCCACCGCGCAAATACGGTGGGGAGAGCGGGCCGAGGGCTTAATTCCTGTTTGAATGCAGGAAGGACTCGGCGAAATTCTTCAGCGTTTTCCCGGAAAAGCTTTGCTGGGACATTCCCCCGGCCAGATCTATAGCCACAGCGCTGGTCAGCACCCAGTTGTTCGTGGGCAAGGTGCCGCTGGTCATGGTCACTGCCGTGCTCTGGGCCACCATTTCAAAAGAGTCGTACTCAACGGTACTTTTCATGATCAGGGTGGCCTTGTTCCAGCCCTTCACATAGTTGATGTTCGTATTCAAACTCACTGTAAATGTTTTGTCTGCTGTACAGGCGAGGTTGCCGGATGTCTTGACCGCTTGATCGGCATAGACCAGTGCCCCGGTCGCCACCGTGATGGTCGCCGTCCCCGTTCCGGTTGTCTTGTTGACCTGGTCGTCGGTGATGATGGTGACGGGCGCGATAGTTCCATCTTGATTGGCATCCACGCTCACGTCCAGACCACTGATCTGCGCATTGGGGTTGCTGACCGTGATTTTTCCGGTGCACCCACTGGAAGTTTCCGGAGCCGTCACTTTTTTCAGGGCGGCCGCCGAGGGCACTGGCAGGCTGGCGGTAAAGGAACCGTTCGCGTTCAGGTCGCCCAGTTTCGTTTTCTGTCCTGCGTCGTCCGTCCCATAGATGCTGCCCGCACCGCCCGTCCAGGCTCCTGTGGTCAGCTTCAAGGTCTCATCGAGACTGGCGTCCATCACCTGACCACTGATACTGGTGAAGTCACTTCCCGAACTGGGCGGACTGGGCTGCGGGCAGGAAACCAGGGTGACCAGACCAGCGCCGAAAATCAGAGCCATTCTTCTCTTCATGGTGGTCATGCTAAACCTGGCTGGCCTCAGCGCGGCGCAGATTTGCCGGGCCGGAACCCAGGCCCCACAATGCAGGCATGCCGAACACCAGCCTGCTTCCCCTGCCCGCCCTGGGTCTGCTGTTCCTGAGCGCCTGCGTGCCCACGCCGAATGCGGCCTCCAGCAGCGCCCCAACGGCCACCTACGCCGGGCCGCTGCTGCCGCAGAACCAGACTGCCCGGCTGTACTGCGACCGCAACCTGCTGGTGAAGGCGGTGGACGGCAACCCGGCGTACCAGCGGAACCTGAACGCTTACTGCAATTTCTCGCTGAGGCCGGGGATGCACCTGATCACGCTGAGCGGCGTGCGTGGGCCGGAATTCACGTTCCCGTTCCAGGCCGAGGAAGGCAAAACGTACACCTTGCGGGCGCTTTACACCGGAAGCACCGTGACGAGTGCCGCGCTGAAGGTGCTGCCGAACGACGCGGCATTTAACAGCAACGAGGCCACCAACCCGCAACCCTGATTCCGCTACTTCAGCGCAGCAGCGGCAGCCCGAACCCCTGGGCCTGCACACGCCCGCACACCCACTCGAAAGCCTGTGGATCGTGCACGAAATCCAGCTTGTTGCCGTCGACCCGCACCACCGGACAGTCGCCAAAGCGGGCAATCCAGTCGTCGTACAGCACATTCAGGCCACTCAGGTAGGCGTCCGGGATGTCCTGCTCGTAGGCGCGGCCGCGCAAGGCGATCCGGCGCCTCAAGGTGGGCAGCGAAGCGTCGATATGAATCAGCAGATCCGGCACGCGCAGGGCCGGCAGGATGCCGCTGTACAGGCCCCAGTACGTCTCCCAGTCGCGCTTTTCCATGTTGCCCTGCTGGTACAGGTTGCGCGCGAAAATGTTGGCGTCCTCGAACACGGTTCTGTCCTGAATGACGTAGCGCGCACCCGTCACCAGGTTCAGGTGCTGCTCCAGCCGCCGGCTCAGGAAGTACACCTGAGAGTGAAACGAGAAGCGCCGCATATCGGCGTAAAAGTCTTCCAGGTAAGGGTTTTCGGCGTAAGGCTCGTACACCGGACGCAGCCCGTAGCGCTCCGAGAGCATCCGCGTCAGGGTGCTCTTGCCACTGCCGATATTGCCGGAAATGGCTAGGTACATGGGTGACCCGCTGCGCTCCTGGCGGTGTGGTGGCGGACGTGGGACGTGTGGAAAGCCCCTCCCGCACCCCATACCCCACGTTCTCCGTTCCCGACCATCAGTCGGCGGCCCTTCCGGCGTTCAGGGCCTCGTCGATGCGGGTCAGCAGGGCCTGTTCATCTTCGGGGCGTTCCACGAAATCGTACCCGGCGGCGTCGATGATCAGGTGCGGGTGGGGATAGGTACGGAAATAATCGTCGTAACGGGCGGTCAGGTCGGCCAGGTACTCGGCCTTCATGTCGTCCTCGAAGGAACGGCCCCGTTTCTCGATGCGGCGCAGCAGCTCGTCGGTGTCGGCCCGCAGGTACACCACCAGGTCCGGCACCGGCAGGCGCGGGGACAGGTGGGTGTACAGGTCCTGATACAGCGCGAACTCGGCGTCCTTGAGGTTCATGGCCGCGAAGATGAAGTCCTTGTCGAACAGGTAGTCGCTGACCACGTTGCCGCTGAAGAGTCCCGGCTGCGCGAGCGCCGAAAGCTGCTTGAAGCGCGAGAGCAGGAAAAACACCTGCACCTGAAACGAGTAGGCGTCCGGCTGCTGGTAGAAGTGGGCCAGAAAGGGGTTTTCCTCCACGATCTCCAGGTTCAGTTCAGCACCGTAACGCCGGGCCAGGCGGCCGGCCAGACTGGTTTTTCCCACCCCGATGGGGCCTTCGACGACAAGGTACATAGACGGCTCAGAGCATAGCGTTCCCGCCTGGCGGGCGGGTTAGTGCCCAGTACCCGTGCCCAGGCCCAGACATGAAAAAAGCCACCTCCAGAACGGAAGTGGCCAGTATGGAAGTGACCCCGATATGCCCCGAATCAACGCCTGTCTGAGGGCAGAGGCGGGCTGAGCTCTTCATCTGTTTCGGAGAGGTCGGTGCCTTCAAGGTGGGCCAGGCGCTCGGCTTCCTCGTCGCTCATGGCGGGTTTGCGGGTGGCCAGGAAGGAACCGATGATGGCAATGGCGGCCATGACACCCCAGAAAAGGGCGCTGGGCATGTGCCAGGTCGGCACCGAGGGATACACCTCGTGCGCGGCTTCCAGCGTTTCCACGCCCAGTTTCACGGCAATCCAGCCCACCAGCGCGTAAGCCACCGTATCGAAGGCCGGGTACTTGTTCAGCAGCTTCAGGAACAGCGTGGCGGCAATACGCATCAGGATCAGGCCGATGATCCCGCCGATAATCACGATGGTCAGACCCTGGTTGCTGGGCATGCCGCGCGGAATCAGGGCCACGCCCGCCAGGATGCTGTCCACGCTGAAGGCCAGGTCGGTCAGGTTCAGCATCACCACCGTCATCCAGAAGCCCATTTTGCGCCCGCCGCCCTCGGCGTGGTGGTCTTCTTTCTTGGTGAAGTGACTGATCGCCAGGTAAGCCAGGTACAGGGCCCCGAACGCCCTGAGCCACCAGTACTCCAGCACGAAACTGGCCAGCAGCACGCCCAGGACGCGCAGCACGACCGCCCCGCCGATGCCGTAGGCCAGGGCTTTGCGTTGCAGGTCGCCCTTCAGGTGACGCACCATGACCGCCAGCACCAGCGCGTTGTCTGCCGAGAGCAGGCCCTCCAACAGCACCAGCGTGCCCAGAATGGCCCAGAACTCCGGCGTCAGGGGCGGCATTTCCAGCCCGAACATCAACGAACCTCCGTACGGGTCGGCTTCCAGAAAACAGGTTTGTTCAAAGTGGTTCCCTCTGGCCCCACAACGTCCTCCAGGGACGTTCAAGAGGCGCGGTTGCAGGGATCAGTTTAACGGCTCGCAGTGAATCGCGCACGCCGCAGGAGTACACAATGCACGAAAAGCCCGCCGCAAAAGGCGGGAATCGCCGCTGAGGGGCAGGTAAGCCCCATTACCTCAGAATGGAGAGGTAAGCCTGCCACGGCCCCACCGCCTCGCGGTAGTTTCCGGCCAGGGTGCGCGAAATCTGCACCAGGTGCGCATGGTCGTGAACCGTCCAGGTGCTCAGCAGTTGCGCCAGCGTGACTGTTCCGAACTCCGGGTGCTGCCCGGTGCGGTTCAGGTCGGCGGGCGTGAGGTTAAGGGCCTGTAAGGCCTGCAAGTTGGCCCCGCGCACAGCCTGAAATTCACTCAGGAGCTGAACGGTGGACACGTCCGGCGACCTTTGCAGATGGGCAAAACGGTCGAACGGTGGGAAGGCCCCACCCTGCTCCAGAATGGCCCGGACGCGCGGCAGCCAGTTGTGGTGTTCGGCCAGGATCAGGTGCGCCACCACCTGATGCGGACTCCAGGTATCCGCGCCTTCGTTGGTGTGCAGCCACTCACTGCTCAGGCCTGTCAGCAGGCCGATCAGGGTGGCCGGGGTGCGGCGCAGCAGCAGCAGGGCATCGTCCAGGTTGAATTCCATGTCGGTGGTCTCCTTGGGGGAGTGCGCTGGCTTCAGGAGATGATCTGGCCCGTTTCGTCGAGGGCGGGGTAGGCTTCGCCGCGTTCGCGGTAGGCGGGGGCAAGATCAGGGTAGGCCCATTCGAAGGCCAGGGCGGCCAGGTCAGCCGGCGCGAGTTGCGGCGCGGCGTACATCCCGGCCGCCAGCCGTTGCCGCTGTGCCTCGAACAGGATGGTGGCGGCGGCCACCGACACGTTCAGGCTCTGCACCATCCCGAACATGGGAATGACGATGTTGTGATCCGCCGCCTGCGCCGCCCCGTCGCCCACGCCCCACTTCTCCGCGCCCAGCAGTACGCAGGTGGGCCGCGTGTAATCGACCTCGCGGTAATCCACGCTGCGCTGCGAGAGGTGCGTGGCGAGCACCTGAAAGCCGCGCCCCTGCAACTCGCGCACGGCCGCCAGGGCGTCAGTCTGTTTGTTCACCTTGACCCATTTGTGGGCGCTGCCGCTGGTGGCGTCGTAGGTATGCCCCTCGAACTCGGCCAGTTTCCCGCCGCTGGGCGGCACGGCGTGGGCCTCCAGCACGCCCACGGCGTCGCAGGTGCGCACGATCGCCGAGAGGTTGTGGGGCTTGTTCACCTCGTCCATCAGGACGGTCAGGGTCGGCTGGCGCTTTTGCAGCACGCGCAGGATCTTCGCAAATCGTTCAGGGGTGGGGGCCATCGCCAGGGCAGTGTAAACCCAACCCGTTCAGACGGGCGGCCTGACCGACCACGCCGGCCTGTTTCCTGGGATGCCGATGGCACCCTCTTCTGGTCAATCGACCGGGCGCGACAGGGGCGTCAGGCCCAGAATCAGGCCGTACCGTTTCGGGCCGCTGCGCCCTTCGTAGCGCTGGTAAAGGGTGTCCAGTTCAGCGGCAAGTTCCTCGGCCTCGGCGGGCGTCAGGTACAGCGCCGCCGACTGCGTGAAGTACGCGGCGGGATGTTCGGGGCGTTCGGGAAGCTCATCGGCGGTGCCCCAGATCAGCGCGCCGGCACTGTTCAGGCTCACCTGCACGGTGCGCTGCTCGTCAGTGCCCGTGAGGCGCTCCAGTTCCTCCATGAATTCCCGCAGCCACGCCTTCCCCAGCGAGAGTTCCTGAAGGGCCTCAGGGCTGAGCAGGTCGGCCGAAAAGACGAAGGCGGTGGCCACCGCCTCGTAGAGTTTCAGGGGGCGGCCCCGGCGCGGCACCTCGCCCACCACCCGCAGCAGCCCGGCGCGCCGAAGCTGCTGCACGCGGTAATGCAGGGTTTCCACACGCATATCCTGCGCCTGCGCGACTTGCGACAGGGTGCGCGGGCCGCGCATGAACGGCTTGAGCAGGCGGGCGACGTCGGGCCGGGCCAGCAGGTTCGCCGCTTCCGGGGTGGTGATGGAATAAGGCGTCATCCCAACCCCCTCTGCTTCGTGGGCCTTCCGCAAACTACCGGCGGTTCGGCTCCCGTCACCAGCCCAGGATGGCCGGTTCTGCCCCCGGTCGGGTTCGCCTTCGATTCACCTGAAGCGCCGCTCACCCTTCTACTTTAAATGGCTTATTTCCTCTGAAGTAGAGAAGCTTCACCATAAGCCCATGCCACTCTTGACTGGTCTGCGCGGTTACACCGTCATCTGGGCCGGGCAACTCGTCGGCGTGCTCGGATCGTCCATCACACGTTTCGCCATTCCGCTGTGGGTGTGGCAGGAAACGCACAGCGCCACCGCCATGGCCTACATGGGCCTGTTCGCCATGCTGCCTTTGCTGCTGTTCTCCCCGCTGGCGGGCGCGCTGGTCGACCGCTGGAGTCATCACCTCAAGCGCGTGATGATGATCTCGGATGTCACGAATTTCCTGAGCGGCCTGCTGCTGCTGTTGCTGCTCGGCACCAACCATCTGGCGTTGGGCTGGATTTACGCGCTGATGGCTTTCCAGGCCCTGGCCGAGTCGTTCCAGTGGCCCTCCTACTCGCTGGCGTCCACCGTGATGCTGCCCAAGGAGCAGTACCAGCGGGCCAGCGCCATGCAGGGCACGGTGCTGTCGGTGGCGGGCATCGCCGCGCCCATGCTGGGTGCTTTGCTGTACGCACAGGTCGGCCTGACGCGCATCGTCGAACTTGACCTGATCTGCGCCGCCATCGCCATTCTGGCCCTGCTGCCCGTGCTTGTTCCGCGCCCGCCGCGCAGTGAAACCGGGCAGCAGGCGCAGGGAAACCTCTGGAAAGAAGCAGTGTACGGGTTCCGGTTCATCGCCTCGCACCCCAGTCTGCTGGCCCTGCAGGGCGTGTTCCTGCTGGGCAACCTGCTGAGCAACCTGTTCGGCAGCCTGCACGCCCCCATGATCCTGGCCCGCACTGCCAGCAACGCGAAGGCGCTGGCGGCGGTGGAAATGGCCGGGGGGATCAGCGCCCTGGTGGCGGGCGTGCTGCTGAGCGCCTGGGGCGGCCCGAAAAAGCGGATTTACGGCGTGCTGATCGGCTGGATGATCGCCCTGAGCGGCACCCTCATTCTGGGGCTGGGGCAGAGCGTGCCGGTGTGGATTCTGGGGGCGGTCATCGCCTCTTTCTCGGCCCCGCTGACCAACAGCAGCAACCAGGCCATCTGGCAGATGAAAACCCCGCCGGACGTGCAGGGCAAGGTGTTCGCGGCGCGGCGCGTGATCGCCTGGGGGGCCACGCCCCTGGCCACGCTGATCGCCGGGCCGCTGGCGGACAGGTGGCTCAACCCCGGCATGGCGGCGGGCGGGTCGCTGGCGCCTATTTTCGGCCCGCTGGTCGGCACGGGCCCCGGCGCAGGCATCAGCCTGCTGGGCGTGTTCGTGGGCGTGTTGGGGCTGGTCATCATGGGCCTGATGTTCAGCGTGGAGCGCGTTCGGGACGTGGAAACCCTGGTGCCCGACTTCGACGAAACAGACGCGAAGGCCGCCCAGCCCGCATAGGTTTGACGTGGCCTGCATAACGCGCTATAGTTTTTGACATCACCGCCCAAGAGGCGGTTTTTTTATGGCGTGTTGTACGGACGGGCTGAACGTGCAGGCTTTGCCGCACTTCAGGCGGGAGATTCATGCGCGTTTCGCCGGGTGAGGCGGAAAAACCGCCAGACCAGGGCCGCCGCGGCGAAAGTCAGTCCAGCGGTCAGACCGAACCACAGACCGCGAGAACCAAGGCCCAGCCCAAAGGCGAGCAGACTGCCGGAACCCAGGCCGAGCAGCCAGTAGGCCACCAGCGAGACGATCAGCGGCAGGCGGGTGTCGTGCAGGCCGCGCAGGGCGCCGTTGGCGGTGACCTGCAGGCCGTCCACGGTCTGAAAGAAGGCCGCGATGGTCAGGAAGCCCGTGGCGGTGGTGATCAGCGCGGCATTGCGGGGATCGTGGACGTTCACGAACACGCCCAGGATGCTCTGCGGCGCCAGCAGTTCCAACGTGGCAAAACTGAGCATGACGGTCACGGCCAGGGCCAGCCCGATCAGCCCGGCGCGGCGTGCCCCGGCGTGGTCTCTGGCGCCGGCGTTGTGCCCGACGCGCACGCTGGTGGCCGAGGCGAGCCCCAGCGGGATCATGAACATGGCGTTAATGGCCTGCAAGGTGATGTTGTGCGCCGCCAGCGTTTCCGGGCCGAAGCGGGCCATCAGCAGGGTGGTGACGGTAAACATGCCGCCTTCTGCGCCCAGCGTCAGGCCGATGGGCCACCCGAGTCTGAACAGGGCGCGCAGTTCGGTGGACAGACCCGGGGGCACCGCGCGACCGGCGCGTTTCAGGGCGCTGGGCCACAGCACGGCGGCCATCAACCAGGCGGCGCTGACACTGGCACCTGCAGCTCCCGCCACCCCCAGCGCCGGCAGCGGCCCCCACCCGAAGGTCAGGGCCGGGCTGACCAGGCCCGCGCACGCCAGCCCCAGGAAGGCAGTCAGGGTGACGGGCCGGGGCTTTCCCGTGCCCTCCAGCGTGCCGCGCAGGGCCATGAAAGCCAGGGTGGGCAGCATCCCCAGCGAGTACACGCGCAGGTACGTGGCGGCCAGGTCGCTGCGAATATCGGCCGGGGCCAGGTGGGGCAGCAGCGCCGCCACGCCCCAGACCACCGGCAGCATCACCGCGCTGAGCAGCAGCGCCAGCCGCAGGCCCGCGTGCAGGGCGCGGGTCACGCCCGCCGTGTCCCCCGCCCCGTGCGCCTGCGAGACACGCGGCGCGACCGACAGCATGACGCCCACCAGCATCATGAATACCAGGTAGTAGGCGGCGTTCGCGTAAGCGGCGGCGGCCAGTTCCGCGGCGCCCAGCCGTCCGATCACGGCGGTGGCGATCAGGGCCAGCGCGTTCGACGCGAATTGAGACAGGATGACCGGCCCCGCCAGCCTCAGCAGCGACAGCAGTTCCGTTGTCCACACCCTATTCATTGAAGTCATCAGCATCCCGTTTATTTCGTTCCCCCTCTGGAACAACGCCAGAGGGCTTACGGCACGCCCGGGACGCTTGTTGTTCCTGTTCGCTTCGCTCGGCTGGCCAGTGATTTCATAACCGATCAACCGGAATTCTTGTCAGCGCCCCCCATCACCCGCTCGGGGCTGCCGTGACAGTGTAGGCCAGGGCTCCCCCCATCCCGTTCGCAACTCTATTGCGCAAATCCGAGAACAACACCCGAATTTGCTCCACGCCGTTCAGAACAGAATTTTTCTCTTACTCACGCCGTGCGGAAAAGAGAACGGACAATCATATAGAGCGGCTCACTCCATTCGGGTCGAAGTGGCGGGCCCGACGTACCGGGCGCGGGGCCGGATCATCTGCCCGGTCATGACGGTCTCGATGGCGTGGCCCAGCCAGCCGACGCTGCGGGCCAGGGCAAACAGCGTCAGGATGTCCCCGGCCGGGCGGCCCAGCGCGTGAATCAGGGCCGCCAGGGCGAAATCAATGTTGATGCGTTCGCCTGTCTCGGCCTGTACGGCGGCCCTGATTTCCTGCGTGACGTGCACCAGCTGGGCGTCCGGGACAGCCGTCTCCAGGGCTTCCAGCAGAACCGAGGCGCGGGGGTCGCCGTCCGGATACAGCGAGTGGCCGAAGCCGGGCGGGCGACTGTAGCGGCGCGTGGCGTCTCGCAGGGCGGATTTGGGGCCGTCCCGGCGGGCCAGCGAGATCAGGTCGTGGGCGTCCAGCGAGGCCAGGCCGTGCCTGGGGCCTTGCAGGGCGCACAGGGCCGCCAGGGTGGCGTGGTGCAGACTGGCGCCGGAACTGGCGGTCACGCGGGCCGCGAAGGTGCTGACATTGAGTTCGTGATCCGCCAGCACAATCAGCGCACGGCGCAGGAGGTCAGCCTGCGCCGGCACCCCCCAGGCGCGCGCCAGACGCTGGTGGAAAGGCAAGTCAGGCGCACCGGGAAGGCTCACGTGGCGCTCCAGCGTGGCGTACAGCAGGTTCACCACGCGGGCCGCCTGCCTGGGCAGCGCGTCCGGGCGGGCGTCGAGCGCGGTCACGTCGTGCGTTCCGGCGTGGGTCAGCGCGTACCCGAAGGCCTCGGCCGGCAGCAGGGCACGTGGGTGGGCCTGAAGGTTGAGCCGCGCCCGCAGCGGCAACTCGCGCCAGCCGTGCAGATCACCCGTCCACAGCAGCGCCGCCACTTCCTCCACGCTGGCCGTGTCCGCCAGCAGACTGACCTCCTGGCCCCGGTAACTCAGGGTGCCCTCCGAGATGTGCGTCAGGGCGCTCTCCAGAATGGGCGAACCCCAGTTCAGGGCCGTGCCGACCGCTGCCTGTACGGCATTTTCCGGGTTGCGGCGCACCGACTGCCGCCCGATCAGGGCCTGCACGTCCTGCGCGTTGTAGCGTTTCTCCCGCGTTCCCGCTGGCCCGACCTCCGAGCGAATCAGGCCGCGTGACACGTAGGCGTACAGCGTGGCGGGCTTCACACCCAGCAGGCGCGTGGCCTCCGCCGCCGTCAAGGCGATGGGTTGCCCGGTCAAGCCCCTTCACCGAACCAGTCAGCGTGTCTGTCCGGCAAGGTGGCTGGTTCAATCTTTCTCTGGGGCGTGCTGAAAAGCCAGTGCATATCCACAAGAGCAACGCCATCAAGAGTCATACTTCAATCTAACATTGATTCTTTAATCAAGATTGACGACATTGATAAACCCCCGTACCTTGCCGGTATGACCAGTGAATTTTCGGTGCGTGACGTTCCTGAACCTGACCTCTTCCCCACCGCTTTTCCCGCTGAGGCGTTCCCGCAGTTCGTGTGGCAGGGCGAGAAGCCGCCGCACCTGCCCGCGCAGGCGTGGACGACCGAAACCACGCACCGCGACGGGCAGCAGGGCGGACTGCCCCTGACGGCAGATGACGGCCTGCGCATTTACGAGCTGATGGGCGAATTCACCGGCGAGTCCGGGGCCCTGCGGCAGGCCGAGTTCTTCGTGTACCGCCCTGCCGACCGCGCCATGCTGGAAGGCGCCCTGGAACGCTGGAGGGGTGGTCACCCGGTGGAGCCGACCACCTGGATTCGCGCCACGCGCAAGGACGCCGAGCTGGTGGCGCACCTGGGCGTGCGCGAGACGGGCATGCTCGCCAGCGCCAGTGATTACCACACCTTCCATAAGTTCACGCCGGGCGGACGGGCGCAGGCGGCCCGCATGTACCTGGACGCCGTGCAGGCGGTGCTGGACGCGGGCTTAAGGCCGCGCCTGCATCTGGAGGACGCCACCCGCGCCCCGCGTGAATTCATTCTGCCGTTCGTGCAGGAGGTGCAGCGCCTGTCGCAGGCTTACCCGGAAAGCCAGGCCCCGCGCTTTCGCATCTGCGACACGATGGGCGTGGGGCTGCCGCTGGAGGGCGTGGCGTGGCCGCGCAGTGTGCCGGGCATGGTGCGCGAACTCATGGAGGCGGGCGTGCCGGGCGAGCTGCTGGAGTTCCACCCGCACAACGACACGCACCTGATCGTGGCGAACTGCCTGGCGGCGGTCATGGCGGGGTGCGCGGCCATCAACGGCACGCTGCTCGGCAAAGGCGAACGCAGCGGCAATGCCCCACTGGAGGGCGTGCTGCTGCACATGGTGGGTATGGGGCTGTCGGCCATGCCGAATTTCAAAGCACTGAACGAACTGGAAACCCTGTACGCCGGGCTGGGGCAGGGGGTTCCGGCCAAGTACCCGCTGTACGGACGGGACGCGCACCGCACCCGCGCAGGTATTCACGCCGACGGACTGAACAAATTCTGGCCCATGTACGCACCGTTCGACGTGCCGAAACTGCTGGGCCGCCCGCTGGAAGTGAGCCTGACGAAGGACAGCGGCCTGGCGGGGTTGATTTTCCTGATCAAGCAGCACACCGGCCACGAACTGCCCAAAGACCACCCTGGCCTGCAACAGTTGCACGCCGACCTGAGCGCCGAATTCGATGGCGGGCGGCAGACGGCGGTGGAATGGGAAGAAGTCGCTGGGCGGGCCGAGAAGCTGTCCCTTGCCTGACCGCTAGCCAGAGCGGAAAACACTGAAGGCCGGGAGATCAGGCGGGTTTGTTCGCCCCCATTGACCTTCCGGCTCTCGATGACGCTGTTTAGAGCAGGTATGCGAATTCCGTTGTCAATGCTCTCAAAGTGTGTCTATGCCTGCTTGCTGTTCTGGCTGATGCTGGCGCTCATGTTCTGGAAGGTGCGGGAAATCATTTTCTGTCCCTGTTCCTCGGCCATTTTTCCGGCCATGTTCGCCAGCGGGCCGCGCATGTCGGCACTTCCCTGCCAGTCGAGGGTGGTGGTGCCGTCGCCATTGTCCACCACGTTGGCGCTGGCGATCAGTTCCAGGGCGCTGCCCAGGCCGCCTCCGGTGACCTTCACGTTCACGCGGTTCTGCGTGGAGTCGGGCACCACTTCAATATTCAGTTTGATTTTGCTTTTCATGAAGCCCGAGCCCATGCTGACGTGCCCCTGCAGGTGCGTGGCATCGATCACGCGCACGTCCTCTATGCGCGGCAGGCACCGCGCCACCTGCGCGGGGTCGCTGATAAAGGCCCACACGGCGGCGGGCGGCGCTTGCACTTTTTCCTGTCCGGAGTAACTGAGGTTCACGCCCGACACTATAGGCAGCGTGCAGAAGCGCGTGCTGAGGCTGGCCTCATGGAAAATACGGTTCACGTTGATTTCAGGCTGCTTTCCAGCGTGATGAGGCGCTCCTGCACGAATGTCAGCAGATCCTCTTCCTGATTCCAGTCCTGCATTTGCTACAGCGGGAACGGCTGCGCTTGAGGACGCGTGGCGTGACGCTGCACGGTTTCCTCGAAAGGCAGCCGCAACCTCCGCGCCGTGCCTTATCCTCACCGCTTTTGCCGTCGGACTTGACGCACAGAACAGCCAGAATGGGTTATCAGCCATTTCTAAAGTGTCCTTCTTAAACCCTGGGAGCCTCAGGCCCTTAGACTCGTGCTCATGAAAACTGACCAGTACCGCGTGAAAAAAGGCAAGAAAGCCAGACTGAGCGACTGGAACACCGACGACAACGGCGGACTCACCAAAGAGGAGGCGCCCGCCCTGGACGCCGAACTCAGCGAGGAGCTGTTCGAGTGGCAAGAACGCCTGTTCGCCGAGGGGAAACAGGCCCTGCTGATCATCTTGCAGGCGCGGGACGCTGCCGGGAAGGATGGCGTGGTGAAAAAAGTCATCGGGGATTTCAACCCGAACGGC
This sequence comes from Deinococcus fonticola, assembly GCF_004634215.1. Taxonomy (NCBI): domain Bacteria; kingdom Thermotogati; phylum Deinococcota; class Deinococci; order Deinococcales; family Deinococcaceae; genus Deinococcus; species Deinococcus fonticola. The sequence continues at coordinate 110,034 of NZ_SMMH01000010.1, forward strand.
ATTCACATCGCCAACTTCAAGGTGCCCAGCGAGGAAGAGCGCGCCCATGACTTCCTGTGGCGCATTCACGCGCAGGTGCCGAAAAAGGGCATGGTGGGCGTCTTCAACCGCAGCCACTATGAAGATGTGCTGGTCACGCGCGTGTACGACATGATCGACGACAAGACCGCGCACAGCCACCTGGAGCACATCGTGAACTTCGAGAAACTGCTGACCGATACGGGCACCCGCATCCTGAAGTTCTATCTGCACATCAGCCCCGATGAGCAGAAGGAACGCCTGCAGGCCCGGCTGGACGAACCCGGCAAGAACTGGAAATTCAACCCCGGTGACCTGAAAGACCGCGAGCACTGGGACAGCTTCACGGACGCCTACCAAGACGCCCTGACCACCAGCACCGACGCCGCCCCCTGGTACGTGATTCCCGCCGACCGCAAGTGGTTCCGCGACCTGGTGATCAGCCAGGTCATCCTGGACACCCTGAAGGACATGAACCCGCAGTACCCCGAGATCGATTACGACCCGAAAAGCGTGGTGATCAAGGACTTGAAGTAGACGGTAAGCCGTCCCCGGCTGGCGTCAAGTCCAGCAGCGTGATTTCCGGTTGGCACAGATTACGCATGGGAATGCCGCTGACACCCAGGCCCCGGCTGACGTAGGCGGGCGCGGCGTGGGCGCCCTGCACCCAGCCCATGGCGTAGCGCTGGCCGTACTCGCTGGGCACGACGGGCGCACCGATCAGGGGAAAACGCACCTGCCCGCCGTGCGTGTGGCCGCTCAGGGTCAGGCCGATGCCGGGCGGCAGGTCTGGCAAGATGTCTGGGTTGTGGGACACCAGGAGGGTGGCGCGGCTCCCGGCGCCTTGCAGGGCGGCTTTCACACTGGGCTGCCCGTGCCACAGGTCATCGATGCCGCCCACGTGCAGGTCGCCCCGAACGGCCACGCCCTGGTTGCGTAGAATCGTCACGCCGTGGGACGCGAAAGCCTGGCGCAGTTCCTCACGTTTGGCGGGCCAGTCGGGCCGGGCCGGGCCGTACTGCCGGCCACCGTAGAGGCCGAAGCTGCCGTAATCATGGTTGCCCCACACGCCATACACGCCCAGCGGCGCCCGCAGGCGTTGCAACTCCCTGAGCAGCGGGCCAGGCGGGGCGTCCATGCGGCTGTCCAGCTGGTCGCCGCCCAGCAGGATCAGGTTCGGGTGCAGCGCGTTGGTGGCCTTCACCCACTCGCGTACGCTGCCCGCCGCGATGTACAGGCCGTAATGCAGGTCGGTCAGAAAGACGACCCGAACCGGGTTTTTTAGCCCAGACAGCGGCCGGGTGTGGCGGGTGACGCCGAACCGGTAGGCCTGCGCCACAGTCGCGCCGCCCAGCGTCCCCAGGGCCAGCGTGCCAGTCAGCAGGCCGCGCAGGAAACGGCGACGCACCGGATCAGCGGGTGGGGGGCGGTTCATGCTGCCCAGGGTAACGGGTACGCCACGAAGGCACATCCGCTGGAAGTTGTACCCCGCCCCGCAACTGAGAAAAAGGCTGCGAAGCGTCGAGAGGGTAGCCGCCGCGACTTTCAGAACCGGGGTACAGCGTGGGCATGGAAGGGAAACCCCCCTGGCGCGCGCGGCTGAACATGGCAATTGATTGGCAATTGATATAGCCCTGGCCGCCGCCACTTCGTACACTACTCGTCATGATGCCCGACGCCTCCCCCACCGACGCGCCTCTTGATTTATTCGTCATCGACCTGATCGACGACCAGACGGGACTGGCCGACGTGGAAGACCTTCAGGGCCGCACCTTTCAGATTCCCGCCGCGTGGTTGCCTGCCGCTGCGGACGGCGCGGCTTACCGCGTGAGCGTCACCGCGCAGGGCGTGACCTTTACCCCGGACGCCAGCGGCGCGCGGCTGCTGCGCGAACGCAGCAAGCAGACGCTGCTGGACTTCCACCCGGAACCGGAGGAAAACGCATGACCCGGCAGGTGGTGGTTATCCCCGACCTGCACGGCAGGGCCGACCTGCTGGACGCCGCCATTCGGCAGTTTCCGGACGCGCATTTCCTGCAACTCGGGGACGTCATCGACCGTGGCCCGCACAGCATGGCAACGGTCGCCAAGCTGCTGGAACTGAAGGCACAGGGCCGCGCCACGCTGCTGATGGGCAACCACGAGCGCATGGCGCAGATAGGCCCCGACTGGTACGCGCAGTACATGGGCACGCATGACATGGGCGATTACCGCCGCGCCATGGAAGGCTACCAGTCGTGGATGCGCGCGGGCGGCGAGACGGTTCGCCAGGAACTGGGCGGCCTGACGCTGGAGCAGTTCCCTCCCCTGCTGCTGGAATACCTGCGTGAACTCAAGCGCGTGGTGTACGTCACGGCCGACGGCGAAGTGCACGATCAACCACCTGGCGCGCCCAGCGTGCTGGTGTCGCACGCCGCGCCGCCCGTCAAGCACCAGCAATATCCCAACCCCCTCTCGGCGGCGCTGTGGCTGCGCCCCTTCGAGGGCCCCTTTCCGCTGCCGGAAGGCGTGGTGTACAGCATTCACGGCCACACGCCGGTGCGCAATCCCACGCGCCTGAACCGTCACGTATACGCCGACCTGGGCGCGTACCAGACCGGACGGCTGGCCCTGCTGGAAGTCGGCAACCCGCAGTTGCACCCGAAAGTCACTGTCCTGTGCGGCCCCGGGCAACCCGAGCGGGCCAACAAGTACATCCAGTTCGGCGAGATGCTGCCCGTTACCCCGGTCGACCTGGCCGCTGGAAAACCCGGTGAAAGACCTTACTACCGCGCCTGAACCAACAACCAAGAAAAAAATATCCCCGCCAGAGCTGTGCTCCACGGGGATGATTTTCCGACGCGTTTCAGGTGAGTTGAGGTACCCCCTCAGTCTGCTGGGTCTGCGTCACGGCCACGCCCAGCGGGGGCCTGAACCCGCGTAACCTCAGGGCGTTCGTGAGTACGAAAACGCTGCTGAGGCCCATCGCGGCCGCCGCCAGAACAGGCGAGAGGTTGAGGTTCCACCGGCTGAGCGCCCCCGCCGCCACCGGAATCAGGATGACGTTGTAGGCGAATGCCCAGAACAGGTTCATCTTGATGTTCCGCAGCGTGGCGCGGCTCAGGGCAATGGCATTCGGCACGCCGCGCAGGTCACCGCTCATCAGGATCACGTCGGCCGTTTCCACCGCCACGTCGGTGCCGGTGCCAATCGCCACACCCACGTCCGCCTTGGCAAGCGCGGGCGCGTCATTGATGCCGTCCCCGACGAAGGCCACCGCGCGGCCTCCCTGCTGTAACCCGCTCACCGCGTCCGACTTGCCTTCCGGCAGCACCTCGGCCAGCACACGCGACACGCCCGTTTCCGCTGCCACCGCCTGCGCCGTGGCCTGCGCGTCTCCGGTGATCATGGCGACCTCCAGCCCCTGCGCTTTGAGGGTCTGAATGGCCTGCACACTCCCGTCACGTACCGGATCGGCCACGCCCAGCAGGCCCGCCAGCGCACCATTCACCGCCACAAACACCGGTGTTCTGGCCTTGGCCGCCAGTTCGTCGGCCCTGGCGCCCAGTTCACCCAGCGGCAGGCCCAGCCGGGTCATGAAGCGCGCCGCCCCCACCTCCACGGTATGCCCTTTTACGGTGGCCCGGATGCCGTACCCGGGAATGGCCTCGAAGGATGTGACTTGCAGCTTGGGGCCGCTGTCCTGTGGCCGTTCCGCGGCGCGCTCGATGGCGCGCGCCAGCGGGTGTTCCGATGAACTTTCGGCGGCGGCGGCGAGGCGCAGCAGCTCCGCCTCGCCCAGCGGCGATCCGTCACTGGCAATGACATCCGTGACTTCCGGCTGTCCTCTGGTGACCGTGCCCGTCTTGTCCACGGCGACCACTTTCGCTTCACCGAGGCCCTCCAGCGCGGCGCCGGTGCGGAAGAGGACGCCCATCTGCGCGGCACGTCCCGAACCGACCATGATGCTGACGGGCGTGGCGAGGCCCATGGCGCACGGGCAGGCGATGATCAGCACGGCCACGGCGTGAATCAGCGCATTGGTGAGGGCCGCTTCGCCGCCCGCGAAGAACCACCACGCGAACGTGAGGGCCGCGATGACCAGCACGATAGGAACGAAGACGTTCACCACGCGGTCGGCGAGGCCCTGAATGGGCGGGCGGCTGCTCTGCGCGTCCTCGACCATGCGGATGATGCGCGAGAGGGCCGTATCCGCGCCGACGCCGGTGGCCCGGAAGGTGAAGGCGCCTGTGCCGTTGACGGTGCCGCCCGTGACTTTCGCGCCGGCTTCTTTCAGGACGGGAACACTTTCTCCGGTGAGCATCGACTCGTCGACGTAACTGCGGCCTTCCACGACTTCACCGTCGACGGGCAGGCGTTCGCCGCTGCGCACCAGCACCAGGTCACCGACCTTCACGGCGTCCACCGGGATTTCCTGCACGTCTGCCTGTCCATCAGCAGTGCTGCGCTGGACGCGGGCGGACTGGGGTTGCAGGGCCAGCAGGGTGCGCATGGCCTCGCTGCTGCGGCCTTTGGCAATCGCCTCGAACAGCTTGCCCAGCAGGATCAGCGTGATGACCACGGCGCTCGCTTCGTAGTACACGTGGCGGCTGGCGGCCGGGAACCATTGCGGGGCCAGCGTGACCGCCAGCGAGTACGCGAAGGCCGCCGTCGTGCCGAGCATCACCAGCGTGTTCATGTCGGGGCTGCGGTGCTTCAGGGCGGCCCAGCCGGTACGGTAAAAACGCAGGCCGGGGCCGAACTGCACCGGCGCGGCCAGGGCCAGCATCAGCCAGTTCAGGGGCCCCTCGCCCACGTGTTCCAGCAGCCACATGTGCAGGGGCATGTACAGCATAGGCACCATCGAGAGGATGAACAGCGGAATGCTGAACGCGGCGGCCACCGTCAGGGCGCGGCGCTGCCCGGCAATCTCGTGTTCCTTGCGTTCCCGTTCGGCGTCCAGGCGCGACTGGGTTTGCGCCGCTTCGTCGGGTACCTCGTAGCCGGCGTTTTGTACCGCTTCGCGCAACTTTGCTGGTGAGGTCGCGGCGGGAAGGTACTGCACGCTGGCCCGTTCGGTGGCCAGGTTGACGCTGGCGCCCAGAACCCCGTCCACCTTGTTCAGGGCGCGTTCGACGCGGCCCACGCATGCCGCGCAGGTCATGCCCCCCACCGGGAAACTCAGTTCCGCCGTGCGGGCCTCGTAGCCCGTATCCACCACCTTCTGAATCAGGGCCGCCGGGCTGGTGAGCGCCGGGTCGAAGGTGACCGTGGCCCGCTCGGTGGCGAGGTTCACGTTGGCCTCCTGCACGCCCTCCACCTTCTTCAGGCCGCGCTCCACCCGCCCGACGCAGGCGGCGCAGGTCATCCCGCCCACGTCGATGTCCAAGGTCTTCGTCGTCATGCGCCCAGCCTAGTCCCCCCCAGGGGGATATAAATGTAATTTAGAGCATATTTTCGGATTTAGTAACTCCAGTTCAGCCAAAAAGAAAAAGGTGAGATGCTTTCTGCCCATCGCCTCTTGACATCCTCCCCCCCTGGGTCTACCATTCGGAGTATGAAAACGGAACTGAACATCACCGGTATGAGCTGCGGTCACTGCGTGAGCGCCGTCGAGAAAGCCCTGAAAACCGTTCCCGGCGTGCAGGACGTGCAGGTCACGCTGCAACCCGGCAAGGCCGTGGTGGAAGGCAGCGCCAGCCAGCAGGACATGATCGCCGCCGTGGTCGAGGAAGGGTACAAGGCCGAGGTCGCCGGAGCGTGAACCACACCCGCCTCCTGCTGCTGGGCGTGCTGCTCCTGGGTGGGGGGGCGCACGCGCAGCATTCCCACGCGGGTCACGGGGCTGCACCCATGACCATGCAGGACATGAACGCTGCCGACCTGAAAGTCCTGCGTCCCCTAAAGGGTCAGGCGTTCGACGTGAAATTCGCGCAACTGATGATCAACCACCACCGCATGGCCGTGGACATGGCGCGTTACGCGCTGAAAAACGCCAGCGACACCCGCGTGAGGAAGAACGCGCAGGAAGTCATCACCGTTCAGAACCGCGAGATCGAGCAAATGAAGGGCTGGCTGAACAGGTGGAAGGCCAGCGTGCCGAAAGCCTCTCCGGCCACCATGACCGAGGTGAAAGGCGGCGCGGATCGCTGGTTCCTGACCGAGATGATCCCGCACCATCAGGGCGCGATTGACATGGCGAAACTGGCGCGGACGCGCAGCCAGAACAAAGCCGTGCTGAACATGGCCGCCGCCATCCTGAAAACCCAGCAGGGTGAAATCAATCAGTATCAGGCGTGGTTAAAAACGGTCAAGTGAAGCGGCTTCTTGCCCTGCTGGCTCTGCTAGGCACGTCGGCCGTGGCAGGTGGGCGGGAGCCAACGCCGCCACGCCCGGCCTTTATTGGTTCCAGTCAACTGAACTCGCTGAAAGACGCTGCGTTTGACCAGGCGTTTATGGGCTGGTTCATTTCTCAGGCGAAAGTCGGTGAAACGATGGCAAACTCCACCATGTACGGCGCCATGAATACGCAGGTGAAAGCCTTTGGCCGGCAGGTCAAAACCACCCGCAGTACCAGCATTGCCCGGTTGCGCGGTTGGGGTGGCGGTCAGTTCGCCATCATCGACATCCTGGGGCCACAGAAGAATTACGACGAGTGGTTCCTGACGTACCTGCCGCGCCAAAACGAACAATTACGCCAGCTTCTGAATCTGGTGCCCTCTCACACCCGGAATGCCAATTTGCGTCAATTTGCCGCGCAACTTCACCGCACGCTGGAGCGGGAAGACGCCCAGAGCCGTGAACTTCTGAAGGCGCTGAAATGACCGACACCAGAGAGCAAAACACCGCCGAGCCAACTGCCCCGCATTGCCCCACCGACTCTGCCCACCTGTGCATGCCCGACGACGCCCGCAAACGCGCCCGCCACCGCCTGAGCATTGCGCGGGGCCACCTGGAAAGCATCGTGAAAATGCTGGAAAAGGAAGACGCGTACTGCGTCGACGTGCTGCGGCAAATCAAGGCCGTGCAGGGCGCCCTTTCCGGCGCAGCCGACGTGGTGCTGCGCGGCCACCTGGAAGCGCACGTCGCCACGGCGGCCGACCGGGGCGACACCGTGGAAATCGTCGAGGAACTGATGGAGGCGCTGCGTTACCGCTCCTGAAAAGGGAAATGGCAACTGAGAAAACAACTGAAAAAGCAAGGGTGGGATGCCGTGGAACGCGCATCTCACCCTCTGTTTTGCCGTTTGCAAGTCGTCAGGCTGTTCAACTGTTTTTCAGGCGCCGGGGCAACGCCAGCAGGTCGGCAGTGCTGGCGGCGGGCAGCAGGGCGTCGAGGCTGGGCAGGGCAGCGGCCACGGCCCGCTGGATGGGCTGGTAATTGGGCACGCCCGCCAGCGGCGAGAGCCACACCGTCAGTCCGGCGCGGCGCGACAGGTCACGCAGGGCGCGGCGCACCAGTTCCGGCTCGCCGGTGTCCAGCCCGTCACTGAGAATGAACACGGCGGTCTCCCGGCCCACGCGGGCGCGTTCCTGCCGGGCCAGTTTCAGCAGGTTTTCACCTATGCGGGTGCCGCCGCCCCACGCGGCGCCCAGTTCCGGCAACGTGAGTTCCTGCCCCGGTTTCAGGGCGCGCAGGCGCGGCGTGAGGCGCACCAGATCGGTGCTGAAAGCGTAGACCTCGACGCGACGCGCCGTGAGTTGCAGGGCGTAGGCGAAGTGCAGCAGGCGCTGGGCATCCTCCCCCATGCTGCGGCTGCCGTCCAGCACGATCAGGAAGCGTGGGGCGTGGCGCGGGCGGCCCAGCCAGTGCAGCGTCACCGGGTCACCGGCGGTGCGGGCCGCGCGGCGGACGGTGCGCCGGGCATCCAGTTTGCGGCCGGTAGGACGCGGCACCAACCTGCGGGCATGGCCGAGTTGCACCGCCTGCACGAGTTGGCGGGCGGCCCGCAGCAGAGGCGGCAGGTCGGCCGGCGTTCCGGTGACTGCGCCCCCCTGTCCAGCATGCGGGCTGAGACGCGCCAACAGGGTCAAGTCCGTTTCGGGTGCGTCCGGGTCGTCGTGGGCCTGGCCCTCCGCCGTGCCGGGCAGGGCCTCGGCCTCCAGCTGCTCGCCGCCTCGGTTGCGCGGGGACGTGGTTTTCTGGCCTTCCTGTGCCTCTCCGGCGGGAGCAGTGGCTTCCTGTGGCGGGCCGCCCGGTATCTGTGGCAGCAGGGGCGGCAGGGGTGGGTAGTCCAGCAGCCGGAAACGGAAGAAAGCGTCAAACTCCGCGTCGAAAAGGCGGCCCTGCTCCGGGGACGTGCTGAAAATGGCCCGCCAGGCGTCCCTAACCTCGTGCATGTTCAGGATGTTCACGGCCCCCAGCGCCCGCAGGGCGTCCGCCACTTCGCCCGGCCCCAGCAGAAAGCCGTGGCTCAGGCGCAACCTGGCGGCGAAGTCCGGCAGGTGCGCGGCCAGGTCACCCACCACGTCAGGCCGCCCCATTAGCCCCTTTCCATCAGCGGGAGACTTGTTTCTCCAGCACGGGCTGCGCCAGTTGCCAGTCCTCGCGGAGTTTCAGCACGGTGCCCAGCGTGGTGCGCAGGGCGTCCAGGTCAAGGTGATCGCGGTGCAGCACCACCAGGGCCTGCGCCCAGTCCAGCGTTTCGGCCACGCCCGGCGGTTTACTCAGCGGCAGCTCGCGCAGCGTATGTACGGCGTCGGTGACCTGCCGCGCCAGGTTCTGGCTGATGCCGGGCAGCCTGGCCTGCACGATCTCCAGTTCGGCGGCGCGGGTGGGGTACTCGACCCACTGGTACAGGCAGCGGCGGCGCAGCGCGTCACTCAGTTCACGCGAGCGGTTGCTGGTCAGCAGGACGTGCGGGCGCGACACGGCCTGGAGGGTGCCCAGTTCCGGCACGGTCACCTGCCACTCGGCCAGCAGTTCCAGCAAGAACGCCTCAAAGGCGTCGTCGGCGCGGTCGACCTCGTCGATCAGCAGCACTGGCGGCGTGGGCTGGCTGATGGCCTGCAACAGCGGCCGGCGCATCAGGAATTTCTCGCTGTAGAGCGCGGCGTCATCGATGTCCTGGTTCAGGGCCTCGGCGGCGCGGATGTGCAGCAGTTGCCGGGCGTAATTCCACTCGTACAGAGCCGATTGCGCGTCCAGCCCCTCGTAGCACTGCAGGCGAATCAGCGGCGTTCCCAGCACCGCCGCCAGCGTCTTGGCCGCTTCAGTCTTGCCTACGCCGGCCGGGCCTTCGAGCAGCAGCGGTTTGCCCAGGGCCTCCACCAGCCGCAGTGCCGTGCTCAACGCGGGCGACGCCACGTAGCCGCGTTCAAGGAATGACTGCTGGAGGGCCTGCGCTTCCGGAATGTCTTTCATGGCTCTCCCCTGTCACAACAACGTAAGTTCAGGGCGTGTACCCTGGGGGTATGTTGTCCATTCTGTTGCTCTTCGCCTGCCTGCTGGCCGTGGTGATCTCCGGCGTTCAGCACGGGCGCAAAGCCACCCTGGCGCGGCACGAGGACAACAGGCGCAGGTTCATGGACGCCCTTACCGTTCACGGCTGCATCACGGCCCTGACGGTGCTGTACGGCATCTTTGCCAGCGCCGGTACGCTGTGGATCGTGGTGATGCTGCTGGGCAGCCTCGCGGGGCTGGGGGTGGGGTACTGGGCCATCCGACAAGTGACCCCCGAAGACCTGAAAGACGAATTGCTGAGCACCGACGCCATTCTGGAGAAGTAATCCCGTTAGGCCAGCGTGCCGGACGATGCCCCGACGCTGGCACTCATGTTCTGGAAGGTCTGCTGAATCAGTTTCTGCGCCTGCGAATCCAGCAGCCGCCCGCCCACCGTGGCGACCGGGCCGCGCATGGAAGCGTCGCCGGTCCAGTCGAGGGTGGTGGTGCCGTCGCCGTTATCGACGATGTTCGCCCCGGCCAGCATGTCCACCACACTGCCCAGTCCGCCGCCCGACACCTTCACGTTCACGCGGCCGGCCGCCTCGTCCGGCTGCACGTCAATCTTGAATTTGAACTTTCCCCTCACCATGCCCACGCCCACGTTCACCAGCGCTTCCATCTGGTTGGGGCCGGTCACCTTGATGTCCTGCACGTCCGGCAGGCACGCCGCCACACGCTCGGGATTCTGCACGAAGGCCCACACGGCCGCGGGCGGGGCCTGAACTTTTTCCTGACCGGAGTAACTGAGTTTCATACGTTCACCTCACCAGCATCCAGGGTGCGTTAAAGCAGGACGGAATGAGCCCCAGTGTAGAGCGTGAAGCTCAGAGGAAGCGCGGTTGGTCAAGGGATGGACTGCACCCAAGAAGGCGGACAGGGGGTCAAGTCACATCTGGGCTTGATGATACTGGGCCGCAAACTCTGCCGGGGGCACGTACCCCAGACTGGAGTGTAATCGCCTCTCGTTGTACAGGGTTA